>NZ_CAUYTL010000024.1:0-51618 GCF_963575615.1 Listeria rocourtiae subsp. hofi
TATTGAACCGCCGTATACCGAACGGTACGTACGGTGGTGTGAGAGGTCGGAGCCTAACGGCTCCTCCTACTCGATTATATTTTTTGCAAGAATCTTGAACAAGAAATTAGAAAATACACCATACTTCTTCAAAGCTAGAGGAGGTTAAGCTTTGAAACTATTTAGTAACAAACAACGCCTCTCCCTGTTCTATTCAAAAGTTCGAAAAATAGTAACAAACAGCAGTTTGAAATCTAATCGGGTGGAAAACAGATAGCATAATAGCTGATAAGATTAGCAGTAGAGATAAAAAATACGATGTTTCACAAAAATGATAAAAAAAATCAAATATCAATAAAATGGCCTACGTAGCATTTTTGGATGATAAGCTAGTAGTAGATAAAGAACAACAAATCCCAAAACGAGAAAGGAAGACCCTCAATATGAAGAAAAGAAAAAGCCTCCTGACATTATTAGCCCTCAGCCTAACACTTGTAATGATTTTAGCTGGATGTGCTGGAAATACAAAAGCAGCAAATGATGACATCGGAAAAACAAGAACGGCAAATGACCTAGAAATCACGCTTGTGAATGTAGAAATGAAAGATAGCAATGACGATAATAAGCAAATGGTAAAAATAGATTTTTCTGTAAAAAATACAGGTAAAGAAGAATCAGGAGCAGGTGCTGGCGATTTCATAATCAAGACGAAAGATGGAAAAAAATATCAGGTTTATGGACTAAATGCCAATAACTTTGGAGATGTTATCCCAGCAGGAAAGACGCTAAAAGGCTCTGGATACTATGAAATTCCTACAAATCAAAAAGTATTCACCGTTTTATACGAACCATTCACAGAAGTAGCAATGGATAAGGTTGCTTGGGAAATAACTATTCCAATTAAATAAGGAATCACGAATTAATTAATAATAGGAAGGACGGAATTTTATCAATGAAAATTACAGTAGTAGGTCTTGGATATATTGGATTACCAACAGCGATTCTTTTTGCAAAGTATGGAAATACAGTAGCGGGCGTGGACTTGTCTCCAATTATGACAGAAAATCTGAACGCAGGCCATCTCCACATTGAAGAACCTGGTCTAGCTGAGGATTTGCAACAAGCACTTGCTCTTGGAAATTTCCACGCTAGTACAACACCTGTCAGTGCAGATGCTTACATTATCGCTGTTCCAACACCAAACAAACAGGATCTGTATAAATCATGTAATACGGCTTACGTTGAGTCAGCGTTAATGAGCATCATACCTCATTTGAAGAAAAACGATACAATTATTGTCGAATCCACCATTGCCCCGCGTACCATGACAGATATCGTACAACCAATGATTGAAAACGAAGGCTTCACAGTCGGGGAAGATATTTATCTAGCACATTGTCCCGAGCGCGTTTTGCCAGGAAATATAATGCACGAGCTTGTCCACAACCCTCGAATCATTGGCGGTATCACGACAAAATGTACCGAGAAAGCTGCGGCGGTATACGGCGCTTTTGTAGAAGGCGAGATTATTAAAGCCGAAGCTGGCGAAGCAGAACTCAGCAAACTGATGGAAAACACGTACCGCGACGTCAATATCGCACTTGCCAACGAACTTGCAAAAATCAGTAACTATCTCGAAATCGATGCTTTGCGCGTTATCGAAATGGCAAATAAGCATCCACGTGTAAATTTACATCAACCAGGGCCAGGCGTTGGTGGACATTGTTTAGCAGTTGATCCATACTTCGTTATCGCGGCTGCACCTGAACAGTCTCCATTGATGCAAGTAGCGCGCGAAGTTAACAACAGTATGCCTACGCATGTTGTATCACAAGTAAAGTCATTGATGGCAGAACATACTGGTAATCGCGTGACAATTTTTGGCCTAACATATAAAGGAAACATTGATGACACACGCGAAAGTCCTGCTATGGAAATAAAAGAAATGCTCATTGAATCAGGATTTGATGTGAGGGCATTCGATCCTCATGTTGCATCTGAGATTTTAACAGGCGAAGAAGCTTGTGAAGATAGTTCATTGATTCTTGTTTTGAGTGATCATAGTGAGTTCCGCGATATCCCAGCGAGCTACACGGACAAAATGCGCCATCAAATTCTATTTGATACGAAAAATATGGTTCAAACGGTTAGCGATGATGTCACTTATTTGAATTACGGCAATTTGCACACACAAAAGCAAGCAATATCAATCTAAAATGAAGGACGTGAATGAAAGTGGAGAAAGCAGATTTCAAAATAGCACAGACCAAGTCGCAATTTTCAGAAAATTATCGTACAGCACATGAAAAACCGATACATGACAAAGTGTGGCGCCTGTTCGACTTCATCGCGGCAATCCTAGCGCTTATCATTTCAGCCCCAATTCTCCTAATTATTTCCGCAAGCATCAAACTCGAAAATCGGAAAGCCCCCATATTTTTCAAGCAAAAACGTGTCGGTAAGAATGGAAAAACATTTTATATGTACAAGTTCCGATCGATGTATGTGGATGCGGAAGCACAACTTGCCAAGCTCCAATCTCAAAATGAAATGGAAGGCCACATGTTTAAAATGAAAGACGATCCGCGAATCACAAAGGTCGGAAAGTGGATTCGGAAAACAAGTCTTGACGAATTTCCACAGTTTATCAATATTTTAAAAGGCGATATGTCCTTCGTTGGACCGCGCCCACCGTTAACGACAGAGTACGAGAAATACACAACTTATGATAAGGGGCGTCTGCTTGTCACACCAGGCTGTACTGGTTTATGGCAAGTCAGCGGTCGAAATAACGTAACATTTCAAGAAATGGTTGAATTAGACTTAAAATACATTAAAAAAAGAACGATTCTACTCAATATCAAGATTTTACTCTTAACTTTCAAGGAATTTACCGGAAAAGGAAGCGGAATGTAACCAATCCGTCCGAACTATTGACAAAAAGTATCAATTATCTGGAATATACCAAATGTAAACAGTTTTCCTGTTACACTTGTAGTACAAGAAAGAACAAGAAAGGACAAGAAAGGACGAACGCAAATGAGAACCCAGTTGCTTGGCAGTAACTTAGATTGTTTGACTCTGTCAGAAACTTTAAAAGTAATAGAAGGAATAATCAAAAAAGGAATTCCGACACAACATGTTGTTATCAACGCCAATAAGATTAACCTCATGCATGAAGACGCTAAACTAAGAGACATTGTCAACGCATCACCTCTCATCAACGCAGACGGCTCCTCGATTGTTTTAGCAGGAAAGCTTCTAGGGCACGATATTCCAGAACGTGTTACCGGTATCGACCTGTTTGAAGAATTATTAGAGATTTGTGATGACAAGGGATATCGTCCATACTTCCTCGGAGCCACCCAAGAAGTTATCGAAAAAATCGAATCACATTACAAACAAAAATATCCTAATATGTCCTTTGCAGGATTCCGAAATGGTTATTTCCAAGCCGAAGAATCAGCAGACATCGCCGACACAATCCGCGAAAGTAAAGCAGACGTTCTATTCCTAGCTTTCTCAAGCCCTCAAAAAGAATACTGGGCAAGCGAACACTTAGAACGGCTAGACGTTCCATTCGTAATGGGTGTAGGTGGTAGTTTTGACGTTATCGCGGGTAAAACAACGCGTGCCCCGGGCTGGATGCAAAAAGCCGGATTAGAATGGTTTTACCGCTTTATCCAGGAACCACGTCGCATGTTCCGCCGTTACTTCATAGGCAACTTACGATTTTTAAATCATATTAAAAATGAAAAAATAAAGTCATGGAAAGCCACTCGTTATCATGAAAGGAGATCAAATGAAAGAAACTATTAGTATCAAATCCATTTTCCAGATTATCAAGCGACATTTGTTGCTTTTAATAAGTACAGCCGTTGTTGGAGCCTTAATTGCAGGTGCTGCATTGACATTCCTCATCACGCCAATGTACGAAGCAAGAACACAAATTCTAGTCACGCAAACGGTGCAAGACGCAGGTATAAATAACATTCAAACATCCGAAGTTCAAGCTAACATTCAGCTAGTAAACACATATACAGCGCTACTCACAAGCCCGAGAATTCTCGATGATGTAGCATACAAACTAGGTGGAGATTACACAGCAGGCAAGCTCATGGGGAAAATTACAGTCGGAAGCCAGCATAATTCCCAAGTTATCAACGTCAGCGTACAAGATGAAGATCAAGCTCAAGCAGCTTTGATTGCTAACACAGTAGCCGAATCTTTCGCAAAAATTACACCGGACGTAATGAATGTAAATAACATCGACATTTTAGCAAAAGCAACTGTTGCAACCAACCCTAAACCGGTTAGCCCAAGTCCAGTCATATTAATTGGTGGAGGGGCAGTTGGAGGGATGATGATCGGATTCGTAATTATGGTTATCCGTGTCGTTTTCAACACGAAATTCAAAGATGAAACAGATGTTATCGATGAGTTAGGAATCCCGTTACTAGGAAACATCGCGAAAATTCCAGAAAATCATGAGGAAGGATGGAAATAAATGAGAAAATCGAAGCAGAAACCAAAAAATAAAAAAGTGAAAGAATCCCGTCACAGACGCCAGAAATCGACAGAACCACAGAAGTTGGTTGCTAAATTAAGCCCTAAGTCACCACATTCTGAGCTATTTCGCTCGATTCGTACAAACATTGAGTTTTCAAGCGTCGATAAAGTCATGAAATCCATTTTAATCACATCCTCAGAACCCGATTCAGGCAAATCACTAATCTGTGCCAATTTAGCCGTGGTATTCGCACAACAAGGCAAAAAAACACTACTCATCGATGGCGATCTTCGTAAACCAACCGTGAAAAAAATCTTTCCAGAAGCAGTATCACATGGTTTAACAGGAATCTTAACGAATAAAATCACGATTACCGAAGCTATTTGTAACACTGATATAGAGAATTTATACGTATTGCCAGCAGGAATTGTTCCGCCGAATCCATCCGAACTACTAGGATCTGAAAAGATGAAGCAAGTATACGCTGAACTCTACGAAATTTTCGACCAAATTATCTTTGATACACCGCCAATCCAACTCGTTGTAGATGCCCAATTGCTTTGCTCGCTTGTTGACGGCTCCATTTTACTCGTGCGTAGCGATCATTCATCTAAAGATAACAGCAAGAAGGCACTCGAAAAACTGAAAACAGGAAGTGCACATGTCATCGGAAGTATTTTCAACAACCAAAAAATGAAAATGGAAGGATACTATTATGCCGACTAAGGTAAAAAATGGAGACTATTTAACAACAGATGTATTCGAGCAATTAAAACAAGTCGAATTAAGCATTTTGTTAGACGTGGCAATGTTATGTGAGAAGCACGATCTTACCTATTATCTTATCGGTGGAACGTTGCTAGGCGCAATCAGACATGATGGTTTCATTCCCTGGGACGACGATATTGACATCGCGATGCCACGTAACGACTTTGAAGCATTTCAAGAAATTGCAAAAACCGAGCTACCAGAAAGCCTATTCCTACATTATGGAACAACTGATTCTGAGTACTACCTTCCAATCATCAAAATCAAGAAGAACGGCACAATATTTGAGGAAGAAAGCGCATCGCCTAGCATTTCACACAAAGGCATTTTCATCGACATTTTTCCGCTTGATAATGCCAAAAAGAATTCAGGATTCTTGTTTCACACGAAAGGGCGTATTTTGAAGCAAATAAGAAGTCTTTTGTTCTTAAAAGTTAACGAAGAAACGACACTTCATGGCATTGCATCTTGGAAAAAAGCTTTACTCAAACTCACGAAACCAATTCCAACAAGCGTCTTTTTTCGATTACTGACAAGTTATATGCAAAGTAACAACGATGATAGCTCACCATATTACGTCAATTACGGTAGCCAATACGGTTACAAAAAACAAACGATGCCCAAATCGATGTATGATGACGCGACAACAACATCATTTGAAGGACATTCTTTCAAGGTTCCAGGCCAAACAGAGCGACTCTTAGAACGAATCTACGGAAAAAATTACATGGACCTCCCGCCAGTCGAAAAGCGCATCACCCACAAACCGAAACGAATTCAATTGAAAGAGGAGATTATCTTATGAAAAAATATAGCGTAGGCCTAACTACAGGCGTATTTGACCTATTCCATGTCGGCCATTTAAACATCTTAAAAAACGCCAAAGCCCAATGCGATATCCTAATCGTTGGCGTTAGCACAGACGAGTTCGTGCAAGCATACAAACACAAAACACCAGTCATCCCATTCGCCGATCGAAAAGCGATTGTCGAAGCCTTACAATACGTTGACCTGGTTGTCCCGCAAACGAGCCACGAAAGTAAGCTAAAAATGATCGACAATCACAATATTGGCGTTATGTTCCATGGCAGCGATTGGAAAGGTAGCCCCACATTCAACAAATTAGAGGCTGAATTCAAGCGTCGTAACGTTGATATCGTTTACTTCGACTACACAGCAGGCGTATCGTCTACAAAACTTGTCGAAACAATCCAACAAGAGCCCAGACTAGTTGTCTAATTTTCCGAACATTTGACAAAAGCCATCAAACATCTGGAAAATCCCTGTTTTAGCGGGTTTTCCTGATAAAATTAAGGTAACAAATAAAAGAAAGGAAGTGTGACCCGATTGGCAAAAACAAAAACAGCATTTGTCGCTAAAAACCTCCTGATTGGCAGCGGGACACAAGTCATTTTCTTAATTCTAAGTTTCATCAACAGAACCATCTTCATCTATTTTCTAGGAAAAGAATATCTTGGCCTCGACGCCTTGTTCACCAACATCTTGATGGTCCTATCTTTCGCAGAACTAGGCATCGGGAACGCCATCATTTTTAGTCTCTACAAAAGTATGGTAGACAAAAACAAAGCACGAATCAAAGCTATCATGGCGCTTTATGCCAAAGCTTACCGCATCATTGGACTAACCGTTTTCATCGTCGGATTACTGATCATGCCCTTCCTAAACCTATTCATTAAAAATCCGCCGAATATTCCAGAAAACATTTATATCATCTACCTCCTATTTTTACTCAACACAGCGATTTCCTACATGTTTTCCTACAAAAAAGCAATTTTCTCCGCTGACCAAAAAGAATATATCATCAACGTGAGCCAACAAATCTTTTTCTTCATCCAGTCGGCCGTGCAACTCACATACCTATACATTACACGAGACTATATTGGCTTCGTCCTTATCCAAGTCATCGGCACATTCGGCCTCAATGTTTTCCTCGCAATCTATGCCAACAAGAAATACACCTATTTAAAAGGAAAAATGACCGAAAAACTCGAAAAAACAGAAGTCAAAACGATTTTTCAAAATGTCAAAGCACTCGCGATGTACAAGTTCGGCTCCATCATCATGAATGGAACAGATAGCATCATTATTGCAGCTTTTCTAGGACTGGGCGTCGTCGGTATTTACTCCAACTATCTACTCATTATTGCTGCCGTCGTCACTGTTCTATCTAGAGCGTTAAACTCAATTGCAGGAAGCATCGGACATCTCAACAACGCAGATGACGACAAGAAAAAAGAGCAAGTTTTCAAGCAATTATTCTTCATTGTCGCTTGGATTTACTTCCTACTTTCGATTATCCTGTTCAACGTCATCAACCCGTTTATCACACTATGGATTGGCGAGAGTTTCGTACTTGGAACAGGCACAGTACTCGCCATCGTCGCAAGCTTCTATATCAACGGCATGCAATTCCCAGGTTATACGTACCGCACCACGATGGGACTTTTCCGCCAAGGTCGCTACGTACCAATCGCAATGGCAGTTCTAAACATCATTCTATCCATCATCTTCGCCATTTATTTTGGCCTAACTGGTGTCATTGTCGCCACAATTATCTCGAGGCTTGTTACAACAACAATCATCGACCCATATCTCGTTTACCGCTTCGGTTTCAAAAAGAAAGTTGGTAGCTACTTTAAAATGTATCTCAGTTATGCGACTATTACCGCCATCGCATTCGCAGCCTCCATACCGGTTATGAACTGGATTTACCAAGGTACATGGCTAACACTCATTCTAGGTGCTGCAGCGCTTTTCATTACCTTAAATATCACCTATTTCGCGATTTTCTACCGAAAAGCCGAGTGCCAAGCAATTATCCGCCGTATTAAAAGCATCATGAAACGGCCAAAAACAAGTATCACACCAGAATAAAAAAGAGAGGAAGAAACACCAAATGAAAAAAGTAATCATGATTGGCCCAGCATCCGTATCCAAAGGCGGAATCGCAACCGTCATCGCCAACTTCGAAAAGACATTTTCCAGCAACAAAGTCAAAATTCACTACATCGCAAGCTGGAAAGAAGGCAACCCATTATTCAAACTTTGGATGTTTGTAAAAGCCATCATGCAACTCTGCTACTTGGTGATTATCCAGAATATTGACATCGTGCACATTCACACCTCTCAAAAAGGCAGTCTCTATCGCAAAATGATTTTCATCAACATCGCCAAACTTTTTAGATGTAAAGTCATGCTACACATGCACGGCTCAAGGTTCGGTATTTTCTACGACAAGCAACCAAGATTTCTGCAAAACACCATCGTAAACCATCTAAACCGTTTAGACCATATCATCGTCCTTAGCGATGCATGGAAAGCTTATTATGAAAATTTGTGTGACACGCCGGTTACCGTCATGGAGAACGCGGTGGAAGTCCCACTTAGCAACCCATATACGAATACTAGCAAAACGATTGTTACATTCGGAAACGTCAGCCAAGAAAAAGGCAGCTACGATCTTCTTCGAGCGATTCAATCACTAGGCGCGGCGTACAAAGAATACGAATTCATTTTTTACGGCATCGGAGACATCCCAACAGCAGAAGCCGAAATTAAGCAAAATAACTTAACGAATGTCACACTAGGCGGCTGGGTTGAAAGTAATCAAAAACAAAACATCTTGGAAAACGCGCTACTTCACATTTTACCGTCCTACCACGAAGCGCTCCCAATGGCTGTTCTTGAAACAATGGCTCACGGTATCCCGAATATCAGCACAAATGTCGGTGGTATCCCACAAATTATTGAAAACCAACGAAACGGACTTCTTATTGAACCAGGAGAGGTAAGCGACTTAAAGCAAGCCATCGCAGACTTACTTGATAATGAAGCAACCCGCCAAGAAATGAGTGGCAAAGCTCACCAAGCCGTACAAGCGAAATTTTCCATGAATGCTTGTAACAGGAAATGGGAAGAGCTGTACGCCACGATTTAAAATAAACGAATTGGAGTGTGACGCATGATAGCTTTTTTAATAGCCTTCTTACTATCTTTATTCGCTAGCCTTATTCAACAGCTCATCCCACAAGTTGATGCTATAGATAAGATTATCGCTGTTGTTTTCGCGGTCAGTGCGATTGCTAAACTAGCCTATTTAGAGACGAAGCAACGTTTCACACTCCGTCCAAGTGACATCGGTTTGCTGGCAATTAGCATCATCTTCATCATCTACTGCTTCATTCCAAATACGTTCCACCAGCCAAGCAACACGATGTTTCTCCAGATTTACTCGATGTTCTCCATTCTAAAATTCGTCATCGTTTTTTGGAGCGGCCTGTTCTTATTCAGGAATACAAAATTCAAAACAAGCACGCTATTTTTCCGCAGAATGTCCACTACATTAACAACTATTTTCCTAATCATTGGTGTTCTCAACATTCCGCTTCACTTTCTAGAACCATTCGACGTCCGCTTTGGTATCGAAACCGTATCTTTTGGTTTTAGACATCCGGCTCAATTCGCAGCAACGATTATCGTCATCACAATCGTTCATATTTTCATTACATGGTCTGAAAAAGGAAAAATGCCATACTACATCATCTTTGCCAATTTCATCCTCGTTTTTCTAGCAGGAAGAACGACATCCATTGGGTTCTACCTTTGTTTGATTTTACTCATTCTCATTTTCCCTTACATCAAGCGAATTCCAATCTACATCTATGCAATTGTTGGGGCTGTCTTCTACTGGTTGGGAAGTGACCGAATCAGCAATCAATTCCTAGGAACAGACGGGGAAGCGCGTGGTGTTTTGCTAGATACAAGTTTAACGATTGCCAGCGAGCACGCTCCATTTGGCGCAGGGCTTGGTATGTTCGGTTCCAACGCATCCCGCCTAAACTATTCACCGCTTTACGAACAATATGGCATTTCCCGCGTATGGGGACTTACACAAGAAAATCCAAACTTTGTTACCGACTCCTACTGGGCGATGATTATTGGCGAACTCGGCTATCTAGGCATGTTTTTCATCATCGTTATCATCGGTTATATACTCTGGTTATTGTATAAAGAAATTGTCGGTAGCACGTACCAAATCAAATTCCTCATTTTCCTACCAATCGTCTACGCACTAATGACAAGCCCAATCGATACTGTTTTAGTATCTAATACAAGTATCTTCCTTGTACTCGCAACAATCTACATGGTCGCATTAAACAACGAATACCGCAGTCAAAATAAAAATCAGGAGGCAAAACAATGAAAAAAACAATTTTAGTTACAGGTGGCGCAGGTTTTATCGGATCACATCTTTGTGAAATGTATATTGCAGAAGGTTATAACGTTGTCTGTGTCGATAACTTAGTATCAGGTAATTTAAACAACTTATCTGAGATTATCAAGCACCCAGCATTCACATTTGTTCAAGGTGATATTCGCGATCGCGAGCTGATGATGCAAATTTTCCAAGCATATAAGCCAAACGAAATCAATCACCACGCAGCCCAAAAATCCGTTGCATATTCTGTTGAAAACCCAAGCTACGATTTAGACATCAACCTTGTTGGCCTGATGACAATTCTAGACTGTGTGAAAGCCCATCCGATCGAGAATTTTATTTACGTATCATCAGGTGGCGCGCTTAGTAAGAAAATCGAAGGCGACGAGAAATCTTCTGAAACAGATACGCCTCAACTAATTTCCCCGTATGCATTAACAAAGTTTACAGGTGAAAAATATATCGAAATGTACGCCGCACAATATGGCTATGACTTCACCGTTGTGCGTTACGCTAATATCTACGGTCCAAGACAAGTTCCAGACGGCGAATGTGGTGTTATTCCGATTTTTCTAAACAACATTCTAGCAGAAAAACCATCTGTATTGATGACTTACCCGGACATGCCAAATGGCTGTACACGTGATTACGTTTATGTAGGCGATGTTGTTGAAATTAATAAACTAGCCAGCCAAAAACCAGCGAATACGGTTGTAAATGTCGGCACCGGAGAAGAAATCGCGATTTTAGATATTTATAAAGAAATTCTTACCGTTTTTGAAAAAGATGTGGCGATTTTTATTGAAGCACCGCGAGCTGGTGATGTGAGACGTTCTGTTTTGGATGCACAGCGCGCCGAAGATTTGCTTGGTTGGAAGAGTGAAGTCGCGTTGCATGAAGGCTTGACGAAACTTCGAGCGCATTTAGAAGTGAGGAAATAGGAGGGCATCATGGAAAATAAGGAATTAATAGAGATGCTAGATGAATATTTCTTGTCAACCAAAGAAGCGATTGAATACCTTGATATATCCCGACAATGCTTCTTTTCCCTAGTGTCCCGGGGAAAAATAAGCAAAATAAAAAAAGGTTCCGTTGTGCTTTATTACCGGCACGAGATTGAGAACCGAAAGATAGACGCAGAATGGTTACGGAAGAAGTATAATTATATAGCTGAATAGAGAAGATGGAACCTCGGAATCTGTCTGTTGGATTTGGAGGTTTTTTTGAATAAATAAGCCATTAGCCTCTTCACTATGTAATCATTATTATCTGGTGAAATACGATTGTTGATTTAATCACATTCTCTCTTGGCAAGCCTTTTTTGAAAGTTCGTTCGAATAGCCTATTTTCTGATTTGCATCGATTTCTGTTAGAAAAAAACATTATATTGTGCCATAATGTAAATGTAGATACAATATATAGTGGTTGAAGGGAAGCGAAGATAATGTACGTGGAAAAGGAAGCAGAGCAGTTGGTTATTAAAAGGGATGGACGAAAGGTTGGTTTTGACCTAATTAAGATTCGCAATGCAGTGCAGGCTTCTATGATGAGTTGTGGCGTGGATGATCCGGCTTATTTGGAATCTATTTTGGTTGATATTGTGAAAATTTTACCAAGTGATATGGAGATGACAATTGATGAGATTCAGCATGTGGTCGAGAATCAGCTGATGAAATCTACATACCCAGATGTGGCGCGAGCTTATATTGAATATCGTCATGATCGGGATTCCAAGCGGGCGAGTATGACGGATTTGACGGCGAGCGTGCAGAAGTTGCTGGATCGGGATAAAACAGTTGTAAACGAGAATGCGAATAAGGATGCAACGGTTTTTAATACGCAGCGGGACTTGACGGCTGGTGCGGTTGCGAAGAGTTATGCGTTGAAATATATGTTGCCTAAGCATGTGGCGAACGCTCATTTGAAGGGAGATATTCATTTTCATGATTTGGATTACAGCCCGTATCACGCGATGACAAATTGTTGTTTGATTGATATTGCAGGGATGCTCGCAAATGGTTTTACGATTGGGAATGCGAATGTGGAAAGTCCGAAATCGATTCAGACGGCGACCGCACAGATTGCGCAAATTATCGCGAATGTGGCGAGTTCACAGTACGGTGGTTGCTCGGTGGACCGGATTGATGAAGTTTTGGCAACGTATGCGAAACAAAATTATGCGAAGCACATGCGCGAGGCGGAAAAATGGGTTTTGGCGGAGCGCAGGGAGGAATTTGCGCAAGAACGGACGCGAAAAGATATTTATGACGCAATGCAGAGTTTAGAGTATGAGATCAATACGCTGTACACGAGTAACGGCCAGACTCCGTTTGTGACGCTTGGCTTTGGTCTTGGGCAGGACTGGTTTGCGCGTGAGATACAAATAGCAATTTTGAAGGTTCGACTTGGTGGGATTGGTAAAGATAAGCAGACGGCGATTTTTCCGAAGCTGGTTTTCTCGATAAAGCGGGGGACGAATTTGGATATCGCAGACGCGAACTATGATATTAAGCAGTTGGCACTTGAATGCTCGGCGAAAAGGATGTACCCAGATGTGCTGAATTATGATTCGCTCGTGCGCTTGGTTGGGGATTTTAAGGTGCCGATGGGTTGCCGTTCTTTCTTACCAGCGTGGCAAAATGCGGATGGGGAGTTTGTGAATGCCGGGCGTAATAACTTGGGAGTTGTGACGCTCAATGTGCCGAGAATAGCAATCCAAAGTGATGGCGATAAAAAGCGATTCTGGGAAATTTTCACGGAGCGGATGCAGACGGTGAAAGATGCGTTACTTTTCAGGCTGGAGCGGGTTCGTGAGGCGAAACCGGAGAATGCGCCGATTTTGTATAAGTATGGGGCGTTTGGCAAGCGCCTTGCTGATGGGCAGGACGTGAATCAACTTTTTGATAAGGAGCGGTCGACAATTTCGATTGGCTATATTGGTTTATATGAGGCGGCTACAATGTTTTATGGTGGCGCATGGGAGACGAATCCAGAAGCAAAGGCGTTCACGATTGAGATTGTGAAGGAACTAAAAAAATATGCAGATACTTGGAAGGCGGAATACGGTTACTGGTTCAGTGTGTATTCAACGCCGAGCGAGAGTTTGACGGATCGATTTAACCGCTTGGACCGAGAAAAATACGGAGCCATTAAAGATATTACAGATAAAGAATACTATCAAAACTCGTTCCATTATGACGTTCGTAAAAAAGTGACGCCGTTTGAGAAAATTGATTTTGAGATGGAATATCCAGAATACTGTTCTGGCGGTTTTATTCATTATTGTGAATACCCAAAGCTTGTGCATAATTTGAAGGCGTTGGAGGCAGTTTGGGATTATGCATACGATCGGGTAGCTTATTTAGGGACGAACACACCAATTGATCGGTGCTATGAATGCAGTTTTGAAGGTGAGTTTGCACCGACCGCAGAAGGATTTAAATGCCCAGAATGCGGAAATACGAACCCGGAAACGGCCGATGTGGTAAAAAGAACGTGTGGATATCTTGGGAACCCGATGAAACGGCCAATGGTGCACGGCAGGCATGAGGAGATAACACAGCGGGTGAAACATTTGGAGTCTTCCAATGAATAGCCCAAAACCGCAAGCGTGGCGCGCGGAGGACATGTCTGCGAATTATATTGCTGATTATAAACCGTTTAATTTTGTGGATGGAGAAGGCGTGCGCTGTAGTCTATATGTATCAGGATGCCCTTTTCATTGTGAAGGTTGCTACAATAAGGCTGCACAATCGTTTCGTTATGGCGTGCCATATTCGGAAGCTCTGGAAGATCGAATTATTGCGGATCTATGGCATGAAAGTGTGCAAGGCCTGACGCTACTCGGTGGGGAACCATTTTTGAATACAGGAGTCTGTTTGTCGCTCGTGAAGCGAATTAGAAGATTGTTTGGCGCTACGAAAGATATTTGGTCGTGGACAGGTTATACGTGGGAAGAATTGATGCAGGAGACGTCTGATAAATTGGAGTTGCTTTCTTATGTCGATGTGCTTGTCGATGGGCGATTTGAGCAAGGTTTATTTGATTCGAACTTGGCTTTTCGAGGCTCGAGTAATCAGCGGATTATTGATGTGAAGGCTTCCTTACAAACGATGCGAGTAATACTCATATAAATGTATAAACCCCGATTATAGGCCCTTGTCAGTGCAGTGGGCGTTATAGTCGGGGTTTATGTCGCGTTTTATTAGCTCTCACGATTAACTTCCTTTGCCATTTTTACTGGGTCTACAAGTGTTTCGCCGAGTGCAGTGATGATTTGCCATACTTTTTTCATAATGAACAGCTCCTTTCTTGTTCTTAATACCATTATAGCCTGTGAACGTTGGAGTTTCCTGCTTTTTAAATAACAGTTTGCTAAGATTATCTTACAGTTTTATCATAAATATTGTAAGGTTGGAAAATTTACATTCAAAAAACACGATTGATACATATTCTCAAACTTTGCTTAATATCGCTGCGCTAAACTAATATGGTAAGTGAGGTTAAGGGGGATTGAGAGAAGTGGAAAAATGGAAATCGAAGTTTGTATATTTGTTGGTGGGGCTTATACTAGTTCAAATTGGCATGGGTCACGCGCCGTTTCAAAATGTAGTGAAGGCGGAAAGTATTGCAGGAGAAACATTCATCGCAAAGGAATCTACTTGGAAATATTGGGATCAAGGTACATATCCAGGTGATACATGGCGCGATGGGGCATATGATGACACGGCTTGGAAATCTGGTAAAGGAGCTTTGGGCTACAATCCAAAAAATGCGGATATTAAGATAAATACGACGATTTCATACGGTGCAGATGAGGACAAGAAGTATCCGGTTTCTTTTTTTAGAAAGAATTTTGAGGTGAAGGGTGCGGATAAGTACTTGCGTGCAAACTTGGCGCTGAAAGCTGATGATAGTGCGGTCATTTATGTGAATGGGAAAGAAGTGAAGCGGGTGCGGCTCGCAGATGGTGTGATTAATTTTGGTGATTATTCGGGTCAGCAGAGCTCGGATGCGGCGGAATATGAAGGGATTAAGCTTGGCGCGATTCCGTTACAAGAAGGAACAAACACGATGGCTGTCGCGGTTTTTCAACAGCAGGGATCAAGCTCGGATGTAACGTTTGATGCTGAGCTGACAGGATTCGTTACGCCAGATGAGACTGTTGGAGAAGAGGATTACACGCCGAGCAAGGTTGCCGTGACGTTCTTCGGTAATACCCAGACGCAAAAAGGTTTTACGTGGCATACGAAATCGGATACGGAATCTGTTTTACAATATGTGAAAGCAGTGGACTCTGTTGTTCCGAATTTTGCAGGAGCGCAGACTGTAATAGGGAAAAGTGAAGCGAACGACGCTGCAATTGGTGGTTTTTCACATCAAGTCGCTGCGAAATACTTGGAGCCAGGGACAACTTATTGGTACCGTGTTGGTGATAAGAAGCGGGATAAATGGAGTGAGCCGGCTAAGTTTATGACACAAAAACGGGATACGAAAGCTTTTGATTTTTTATATGTGACGGATTCTCAAGGGAGTAGTGAGGAGGAATACAGCTGGACGGATGCAACGCTGAATAAAGGTTTTGCGATGTATCCGAATGCGGAATTCATTTTGCAAACGGGAGATTTGGTGAATACTTCATCGAGTCCAGCTGAATGGGGCTGGTTATTTGGAACATCGCAAAATCTGCTCAGTAATACGACAATAGCAGCTGCTACGGGGAATCATGATGCGTTCAATAACTCGTTTCGTCAACATTTTTACTACAATTATCCGGCGAATGCGAACAATCTCAATAAAGGCGTGTACTACTCATTTGACTATGGGCCAGCACATTTCATGATGTTAAACACAAACGATCAAGATTCGCGGGCGCTTGATCCGGTGCAACTTGCTTGGCTGAGAGAGGATGCTAAGCAGGCGCGTGCTGATGGTGCCAAATGGCTTGTTGTAGCTTTTCATAAAGGGATTTATACAGTTGCGAGTCATATGACGGATACGGAAATCGTGACGCTACGCAATCAATTAGCGCCGGTTTTTGATGAGCTTGGTATTGATATTGTATTACAGGGGCACGATCATAGTTATTTCCGTTCTCAACAAATGGATGGTAAAACACCAATCGCGACAGATACAATCGGCACAGTGGAGGAAGACGGGATTTCGCGAGATGTAGATCCGGGCGGGCAAAGTTATCACGTCATAAATACGAGTGGATACAAGTTCTATCAGCCGCAATCAGAAAGCAAGATGCGTGATGCGGGTGTTTACCCAACAAAGTACGCCCAGCCAATGTTACAAATGTTTGCTGGGATAAGCTTTACAGAAGATCGCTTTACGTACAAAGCCTATACGTATGATGCTAAATCGGCTCAAGCTGCTCGTAATGCAACGGAAGCGACACTTTTTGACACGTATGGTATTTTAAAAACGGACAGAGCAAAGGCAGTTACGGCGGAAATTGGGGCATTACCAGCAAAGATTACGCTAAAGGACAAGGTAGCACTTTTAGCCGCAAAAGCTGCTTATGATAAGCTAGATGCTACATTACAGAAATACGTCATAAATTATGCTTCCTTAACTTCAAAATTGGCCGATTTAGAAACTTTGGAAGCAGATAAGCCGAAGCCGGAAGTGACAGACCCGAATTCAGAACGTCCGACAACTGAAAAGCCGGTGAGTCCGGAGCAACCTGTAACCACAGAAACCCCAATAGAAACAGATACATCAAGTAATCCTGAACAAGCGATTGTGACAGAACCATTGCTAAACCAAGAAAAAATAGAAGTTAAGCACAATGCAGTAGCTGCGGATACTAATGTGACCAAATTGCCAACTACGGGAGATACAGACACGTTATGGGCTCTTGTATTACTTGGTGGAAGCTTCCTAGTTTTAGGCTCAGCTATATTGTGGCGACGTAAATTAAAATAAGAAGAAGCAAGAGTTAGCAACGATTCGGGAGTGCTAACTCTTTTTAATGACTACTAATCAGTGAATACACTTAAAACTAGGTTTAAGGCAAAATATAAGGGGAAAATCTATGGTATATATCAAATTGCCTACGTTTCATTATCAAAAAAATCAGCAAATGAGAAAAAGGGAGGAATTATCAATGGTTAACAGTAAGCGATTAGTTGATACATTCATTGAGCTTGTCCAAATCGATTCAGAAACGAAACATGAAGGGAATTTTCAAGCATTTTTAAAAGCACGATTTCAGTCGCTAGGCCTTGAGGTAAAAGAAGATGAAACGATGATAAAAACGGGTTTTGGTGCTAATAATTTAGTATGTCGATTGCCTGCTACCACCGATGCCGATGCGATTTTCTTTTCTTGTCATATGGATACGGTTACACCAGGAGTGGGTATTAAGCCGGAGATTAAGGATGATATCATTTATTCTGATGGTACAACCATTTTAGCAGCTGATGATAAGGCAGGAATCGCCATTATGTTGGAAACAATTCAGTTAATCAAGGAGAATAACACTCCTCATGGTACCTTGGAATTTGTTCTCTCGGTGGGGGAAGAGAGTGGTTTAATTGGTATTAAAGCTTTTGATATGAGTACCCTCACCGCAGAATACGGCTTTGTTTTAGATACAGGTGGGCCGGTTGGAAGCATTACAGTTGGCAGTCCAACGCATGCGGGGCTTAATATTGAAATTCACGGAAAAGCAGCACATTCTGGAATTGAGCCGGAGAAGGGAATTTCGGCCCTGGAAATCGCGGCCAAAGCAATTTCTACTATGAAACTAGGTCGTATTGATTCAGAAACGACCGCAAATATTGGTATAATTGAAGGAGGAGCTGCAACAAACATTGTAATGGAGCACGTACGGATGGTTGCAGAGGTTAGGTCAATCAACAGCAAGTCATGCGAGGCACAAATACAACACATGAAAGACTTATTCGAAAAAACAACAGCAGAAATGGGTGGCGCTATTACAATAAAAATAGAGATGAAATACGGTGGTTATCACTTCAATGCCGAGACTAACGTAGTCCAAATTGCAACTAAAGCAATGGCGGAATTAGGTATAACAGCAAATCATGAAATAAGCGGCGGAGGTAGTGACGCCAATATTTTTAATGAACAAGGGAAAGAAACAACAAACTTATCGATTGGCTATGAAAAAATCCACACCGTTCATGAATATATTCCTATTCGTGAACTAGAAAAAGCGACGGCATTAGCATATCAAATTGTGAAACACGTGGTACCTAAATAACAGCAAGACTCTGATGCCAGAAGTCGCGATACAGAACGAACCTTCATAGACTAGAAACAAGATAAGACTAATTAGATTGAAGGTGTTTAAATGAAGCATTTAATAAAACAATTTTTACTTGTAGCAGTTTCCATTGCGCTTATCGGTGCCAGTATTAATCTCTTTCTAGCGCCGCATCATATTGCCGCAGGTGGTGTGACTGGTATCGGGATTTTAGCTGAACAAGCGCTTGGGATTCCAATAGCGATGACGGTACTCGTTCTAAACGTTATCATGCTTATTTTAGCTTTTATATTCCTAGGCAGGGCTGTCTTTGTGCGATCATTCTTAGGAAGTTTGTTACTTCCACTCTCATTAGCTGTTATTCCAGAGACGATGCTAGCGCAAGATCGCCTGCTATCCGTTATTTTTGGTAGTATGATTTTTGCAATTGGTGTCGCGATTCTATACCGAATCGAGGCTTCTAGTGGCGGAACAACAATTCCACCGCTTATTCTTAAAAAATATTTCAACTTAAACACGTCACTGGGCCTTTTTCTAGTTGATACAATTATTGTTATTTTCAATATTGTCATCTTTGGCGTCGAAGAGTTTCTATTCGCTATACTCTCACTTATTTTAGTTGCCATTATTATGAATTATTTAGAGACAGGTCTCAAAAAACGCAAAGCCGTGATGATTATGAGCGATCAAAAAATAGAAGAAATCAAAGCCGGCTTGCTGGATGAGATGGGTCGTGGTGTTACGGTTTTCAACGTATCGGGCGGATATACAGGTAGCGAAAAAACAATGCTGATGGTCGTTTTGGAAACACGTGAATATCAAACTATCCTAAAAGTCATCAATTCGCTAGACAAAAAAGCCTTCGTTATTGCTTATACAGTATCAGAAGTGCATGGGCTAGGCTTCAGTTATCACACAATTGAATAACAATGAAGACGGGGGGGATTAAGCATGAATCCAGTTACAGCGTTTACGATTATTATGCTCATTTGGGTGATTAGTGATTTCGTTTCTAAGAAAACAAAGTCGCTTATCTCATCATTACTCGTAGCCTCCATCATTTTCTTGGTGGGATTTAAAACAAACATATTCCCAGAAGATTTACTTAGCAGTTCTTCCTTGCTCGCATTGGGCCAAACGGTTGTCGGTTTTATCATCGTTCACATCGGAACTATGATTAGCCTAGACGAGCTAAAAAAACAATGGAAAACTGTTTTGATTGGCGTAGTTGCGGTATTCGGTATAGCCGCTTTCCTATTTCTCATCGGTTCCTTTTTCCTAGACGAAAATTTTGTCATTGCAGCAATTGGCGCGATTAGCGGTGGAACAATCTCCGTTATCATCGTTCAAGAATCCGCTATGGCTTCCGGCTTAGTACTCGTAGCTGTATTCCCAGTTTTAATTGCCGCATTCCAAGGGCTTATTGGCTTCCCGCTGACATCTTTAATTTTGCGCAAAGAAGCGAATCGTCTCAAAGGAGAGTACCGCGCAGGGCATCTCAAAGTCGAAAAAGCAGAAGCGCATCACGATGAAGCAAAAACAATGCTACCAAAAGCCCTACAAACAACAGCCGGCACCCTATTTGTTGTTGGCGTTGTCGTGATGTTATCCATATACATTGATACAATCACAGATGGTGTTCTAAATACATTTGTAGTAGCCTTATTATTTGGTATCGCGCTACGTGCATTTGGAGTTATTAAGCCGAACATTTTAAGCGGTATCGATGCATACGGTTTAATGATGCTAGCTATTCTCATCATTATTTTTGGACCACTAGCCACATCCTCCGTAGATGATCTTGTAGCCCTAATTGGTCCGCTGTGCATCGCGTTTGCTATTGGAGTTAGCGGCAGTGTTGTATTGTCCACCATCATGGGTAAAATCCTCGGCTACAGTATTTCCATGTCGATAGCAATCGGCCTCACAACGCTGTACGGTTTTCCAGGAACGATGATTCTGAGTCAAGAAGCCGCGAGAAGTGTTGGTGAAAACGAGCAAGAAATCGCGGCAATCGAAGGACAAATTCTACCGAAAATGATTATCGCCGGTTTTTCCGCAGTGACGATAACTTCCGTCGTGCTAACAAGTATTTTAGCCGAATTTATTCATTAATAAAGAAAAAACAGGGGAGAACAGTGATGGACTTCTCTGTTTTTTTCAAAAAAACTCGAAAATCGCTTGACGCAGGGGCTGAAACATGTTTTAATAAGGGAGTGCCAAAAATGGCGAAGCAAAAAAGGTTCCGTGGTGTAGGGGTTAACATGCCTGCCTGTCACGCAGGAGATCGCGGGTTCAAATCCCGTCGGGACCGTCAAATAAGAATCGCGTTTTGTTTAGGATTTCATATCCCAGACAAAACGCGATTTTTTTGTTATGAATTTAATTTTAGGAAACAACGACCGCTGTCCCAGAAGCAGTTACCATTAACATCCCATTATCTGCACCAAGTACCTCATAATCGATGTCTACGCCAACCACTGCATTCGCGCCCAATTTCGCTGCACGCTCCTCCATTTCGCGAATTGCTTCTTCGCGAGCTGCAACCAACTCCTGCTCATAGCCTTCCGAGCGTCCACCAAAGAAGTTACGCAATCCCGCGCCAATATCCTTCATGAAATTAACCCCAGTAATTACTTCTCCAAAAACAATCTGTTTATACTCTACAATTTGCTTACCATCAACACTTGGCGTTGTTGTTGAAATCATTCTCTATTACCTCCTGATTATTATGATGTTATGACATTAAAATATCACATCTCACCACAAATCACAAAGTATAATGCGATTTTCTGACAATAATTTTCTGCAACTGCTCCAAATCACGCTTAGCAGGCGGCATATGCCAGACAAGGATCGGGCTATCATTAGGCGACTCTATTGGGAAGTCACTAATAATCAAATCATACTGGCGCCAATGCTCTGCCGGTTGCAATTCCTCACAAAAAACGACCAACTCCTCCGAATAATACTTCCGAATCTCCATTTTCATATATTCTTCCCATAAAAAACCGTTTTTCGAGATGATTTTCACATGAAGCCGTTTTGTATATACAGCGTTCAATAAAGTGATATTAAATAAATCATGCAGATATTTTAAAATGATGGACTTGTTATCCCGTATATATTTATATCCTGGTTTTACCTCGTATTTCGACAACACAGCTTCGATATCCGCAACAGCCACTTTATTAGGCGAGTACTTGGTAGAAAAATAATCAACATCAAGAATCAAATGTATCTTATCAACAAAAGCGTAGCGAGCCAAATAATCGATAATGCCAACCAGAGCGACGTCCCTATCTATGTTGCTACCGTCTAAAATAGCGATAAGCTCCATCGCTAGCTTAAAGCGTTGCGGTCGCAGCTCCTTTTCAAAACGAATCCTAGTTTCAATCTCTTTATGCTGGATATACGTGAACGAAGTCAAAAAGAATATTTTCAGAACAATATATTGCTCACCGATAGTTAACGTTTTACCAAGACATATATCTAAATCACTAAAATCAACAGTATCAATGCTATAAAAATTATTCATTTCCTCCCAGTGAGCCTGATCCTCTTCATCAAATTTGATAGAAAATCCTTGTTTAGCACGCGACAAAGAAACCCCAATAGCGATAGCATATTCCAATCGTGAACTTACAGAAAAATAAATTCGCGAGTTTTTTTCCAGTTTGCTAATAAATGTATGAATATGCGTAACGTCAATTCCATCTATCACCCAACCCGAGTAAGGATAGGCCTTACTAAAAAGATGAAAATAAAAAAAACGAACACTAATCTCATTTCCTTGAATTTGCAAAGGCTCTGTATTCAAGATTAATCGGCTCTGCGCCAGAAAAGTATCCACCTCTTTTAGCTTCAAATAAAGAGAAGCTAAGCTAATAAAGTGCTCTTCAGCCCACTCAGGAACATTCAGTGAAGTATTTTGAAAAGTAGATAAAGAAAGCTGAAATAAATCGCTAGTACAAATCATGTAAGCCGTCAAATAATCAAAATTGATATCCTCCGCAACTTGTAGCGATACGAGCCGATCTTTTTCTACAATATGCGACATGTCTTCTGGGAAAATTTCATTAAGATGTGCAATATCACTATTTAGCGTATTCATAGAAGTCATAATAGAAACAAGCAAATCTTTCTTTGATAACGGTGAAGTAGCAAAAAATAATTTATTCAATAATGTTAAGCGACGATAAGCCGTTGCAGGAATAACATATTTCATAATTAATCCCCCCTTACATTAGTTACTCACAATCCTAAAACTATTACCAGAAAAGGTCAAGTCGTAAGCGTAAATGTGGCATATGTAACCCAAATTTTCAATAAATCGCTATATTTTCTAAAATATAATCCATTAATATAGAACAGAAATAGTAGCTATCCGTGTTAGTATCAATATTGTAATTAGCAAACCGATGGGAGTGAGGCAAATGATAACAGGACAGCAGATGGAAGAGATGCATTTTTTATACAATACAGAGACAGTTACGAAAGAATTCAATAAGCAACAACTTCATTATTTTCTACAAAAAGATATGCTTTTTCCAATAGAAGGCACGGTTAAAAAATTCGAAAAACATGAATTTCTGATAAAGGAGAAGGACGTAATAGACGATATATATATTATTCAAAGCGGTCACGTGATGGCAATGAGAAGCTCGTCGTGGGTGTCTGACTTTTATAAAGAGACAGATATTATAGGCTTCAATGGACTCCTATTACAAAATTTTGCAGATTATTCATTTAAAGTTATATCCGATGAGGTCATAACCATAAAATACAAAAAAACAGAAGTCGTTGAAAAAGTATTAAACACACAAGAAGGCTATTTATATCATTATGTACACATGAAAAGTCAAGTAAGGCGATTACTAGCTAAAGAAAAGTTACTACGACTCCCTTCCGAAGAAAGAATTGGTTTCGCACTCCTTCAAATTATTAACAGATATCGTGATAGAACGGTGTATGTCGGACTTATACCATTGCCAAAGGACATCAATAAAGGCATTTTGGCAATGTACACTAACCTTAATCCAAATACAGTCACTACCGTATTGCAAGCATTTCGAGACGAATCCATCATCCGAGTAATCCAGCAAACCATGCATATTGATGTATGGAAGCTAAAAGCCAAATTAGAATAGGCCAATCTGAAATGTGTATATTCTCCTTGATTCTATAAAATATATTCTTTAATGCAGTTATTTAGAATACGGCTTTTCTTGCTGAAATAGCTGGTAAAGTATAAGTAAGGAAAGAGGAAAAAGAAATTTTTAGGAGGCCAGCGAATGAGAAATAATATTGCAGAGATGGAATTCTTATACAACAAAGAGAACATTTCCGCTAAATTTAGCAAAGATAAGTTTCGGCAGTTTTTACAAGAAAAAGTGATTTTTCCATTAAGAGGAGTTACAAAGAAATATTATAAAAATGATAGCATCCTAACAGAAGGTGAAGTAATAAGCCATGTCTATGTGATTGAATCAGGTAACGTTGCGGTAAGAAAAGACGAAGAGCAGATTATTAGTTTTTACTCGGAAAATGAAATCATTGGTGTAACAAATCTACTATTGGGGAGCCGTTCAGAATGCTCCTTTCAAGCGATATCTAACGAACTAGTAGTTACGAAATATGATAAAGTAAGCATCGTTGAAAAAGTGATTAACACACAAGAAGGATATTTCTATCATTATGTCCATATGCAGAATCAATTTAGTCAAATGATGGAGAAGGAGGAACTTCTTAGATTACCATCAGAACAGAGAATCAGCCTCGCATTACTAATCTTAGGTACTAATTTTGGCGAGGAAACAGATGATCAAGACCTTATCCGCTTTCCAAAATCAATCAACAAAGGAATGATTGCGCAGTACACGAATTTAAATCCGAATACAATAACAAATGTTCTACACAAACTGCAAAATGAAGACAGTCTTTATCCTGCTAGAGGAGGATTCTATATTGATATATTCAAATTGCAAATAAAGCTTGGACGGGCTTTATAATAATAATAATTTTAATATCGGAATTTTCGTTTATTTATTGTGATAACTTATCAAGGAGGTGAATGCTGTTTGTAAATAAAGATATAGAGGCAAATGAAAAAGTGTAATGTACTATCAAAAATATTAAAATAAGGAAGAGGTTTTTATTTTTATGAAGAAGAAGCAAATGAAAAAATTAGTCAGTACTTTAACAGTAGCATCTATCTTAGGAACAAGTATCGTAACACCGTTTAATGTATTGGCAGAAACACCAGTAGTAAAAGCAGCAAAATCAGCAACAGCAGCAATTTATGTGGCGCCACCAACACAAAATAAAGTTTTAGAAACTTCACCTGGTCCCTTCTTGAGCATGGTTCGATTTGATGGAAAAACGATTACAGTTGATTTAAAGAATTGTCTAAAAGGCTATGGTGTAAGGATAGTACTTCCAGATGGAACGTCTCGAACTTTCTATCACCAATATGCGGCTGGAGTAAGTCAATTAGTTAGTGTTGATGTAAGCAATCAAAATTTAAGAAGCTCATCTTCGTTCTTTTCAACGCAAGGTTTGTATCCAACTGGATTAGTATATCCTAACAGTTATCATACATTCTACACAGCACAATATATGGGATACCAATACGATCAAAGTTTCGGTCAAAAAGTGTACGACCTATTTCAAGATGGTAACTTAACAACGATTGGCTCAGGCGTTACACAAGCAGAAATCGATGCAGCCAAAGCAGCGGCTACAAATGCGCCAGCATCTCCAGAAAAAGACAGATTAGTTAATTTAACAAACCAAGCCCAAACACAGTTTACAAATAACGCAATAGCAGCAGAAAAAGCGAAACAAGACGCAGCAAGAACAGCGGTAAACGGATTATTCAACAATAATACACCAACAAGCAATGCAATTAAATCGACAACAGACCAAGCAGCAATAGATGCAGCACAAGCGTTAGTGAACAAAGTGACGGATGCGACGGTTAAAGCAAGCTTACAAAGCGATGTAAATAAAGCCCAAGGCTTATTAGATGCTAAAAATGCGGCAATAGCAGCAGAAAAAGCGAAGCAAGACGCAGCAAGAACAGCGATAAACGGATTATTCAACAATAATACGCCAACAAGCAATGCAATTAAATCGACAACAGATCAAGCAGCAATAGATGCAGCACAAGCGTTAGTGAACAAAGTGACGGATGCAACAGTCAAAGCCGGCTTGCAAGGTGATGTAGATAAAGCCCAAGACTTACTAGATGCTAAAACGGCAGCAATAGCAGCAGAAAAAGCGAAACAAGACGCAGCGAGAACAGCAGTGAACGAGCTATTCAACAACAACATGCCAACAAGCAATGCGATTAAATCGACAACAAATCAAGCAGCGATTGATGCAGCGCAAGTGCTAGTGAACAAAGTAACGGACGCGACAGTCAAAGCCGGCTTGCAAAACGATGTAAATAAAGCCCAAGGCTTACTAGATGCTAAAAATGCGGCAATAGCAGCAGAAAAAGCGAAACAAGACGCAGCAAGAACAGCGGTGAACGACCTATTCAACAACAACACGCCAACAAGTAACGCGATCAAACCAGTAACAGACCAAGCAGCGATTGATGCAGCCCAAGCGTTAGTGAACAAAGTAACGGACGCGACAGTCAAAGCCGGTTTGCAAAGTGATGTAGATAAAGCCCAAGGCTTACTAGATGCTAAAAATGCAGCAGTAGCAGAAAAAGCGAAGCAAGACGAAGCGAGAACAGCGGTGAACGACCTATTCAATAACAACACGCCAACAAGCAACGCAATCAAACCAGCAACAGACCAAGCAGCAATAGATGCAGCGCAAGCACTGGTAGACAAAGTAACGGATTCCACAGTCAAAGAAGCATTACAAGCCGATGTAGATGAAGCCCAAAGCTTACTAGACGATAAAAACGCTACCAAAGGAACAATCAGACCAAACGATTATACTATCGGTACAGACAAATTTATAACAGGTAGCTACACAGGAGACGTTGCCAAAGTATCTCTAGTAAGAGGTTTTGATGAATACACGGGAGCAACAGTCAAAAATGGCGAATTTAGTTTTTACACAGTAGGTAAGGCAATTAAAAAGACCGATAAAATCTATGTAGTAGCATATGACAAAAATGGCAAAGAATTATCGCGCGAACTAGTGAAATTCGTTGTTGTGACAGAAGGAACAATCACGCCGATTGAAATGACAATCCCAGGCGATAACAACATTACAGGAACGTACACAGGGGATGTAGCCCGCATCGAGGTAAGCGTTAACGATGGCGAGTTCAAAAAAGGTGGGACAGTAGCCAATGGATCCTTCAAGTTCTATTCTTATGGTTTGGTGACGAAAGCAACAGATAAAGTAGTTGTGAAAGCTTACGATAGTGCAGGCAAGCTGCTCGACACGAAAACAGTTAAGATCAAAACGACAATTCCAACGACAGGAACAGTCACTACTACAGATTATACGTTAGGTACAAGCAATATCACAGGTAGTTATACAGGAGACGTAAAATCAGTAAAAGTAACAGTAGGCACAACAGTTTATAGCGGCGGAACAATAAACAGTGATGGCACATTCAAATTCTACGTCTTAGATAAAATAAAGTCCGTAACAGACACAGTAAGCATTGCAGCGTACGATAAAACAGGAAAATTATTAGACAGCAAAGCTATTACTGTCTTACCAAAATAAATAGCAAAAAGATGGCTCGCGTGATGTGAGCCATCTTTTTGACGTATGAAGTTTAGTAAACACTATAGTGCCTGAATAAAGAGGCATCAATATTTTTACATAAGATATTAATAATCCTTCATCGCATCATCCAACACTTTTTTCAAAGTATCTGCGGAATTTGCCATTTGATCTTTCTCTTGCGCGTTTAGCTTCATCTCAACAACATGACGAACCCCTTTACGATTTACAACAGCTGGTGCACCAATATACACATCATTCAAGCCATAATGTCCATCCATGTACACAGACAATGGCAAAATTGCGTTCTCGTTATTCAAAATCGCTTTTGTAATCCGGGCAAGTGCTGCTGCAATACCGTAGAATGTAGCGCCTTTTTTATTGATGATTTCATAAGCAGCATCACGAACACTCACGAAAATCGTATCCATAGCGCCTTGCTCATCTTCTTCAATCCATTCCATAATTGGCAATCCACCAACCGTTGTGTGACTCCAAGCTGGGAATTCTGTATCACCATGCTCACCAAGAATGTAGCCATGCACATTACGCGCATCGACTTTCAAATAATCGGCAATCGACATCCGGAAACGCGCCGTATCGAGACTCGTACCAGAACCAATCACGCGCTCTTTTGGCAACCCAGAGAATTTCCAAGTCGCATAAGTAAGAATATCCACGGGGTTTGAGGCCACTAAGAAAATACCATCAAAACCGCTCGCCATCACTTCGTCCACAATCGATTTCATAATACGTATATTACGGCTCACAAGATCAAGTCTAGTTTCACCAGGTTTTTGCGCCGTACCAGCTGTAACAACAACGATATCTGCATCGTGGCAATCACTATAATTCGCCGAGTAAATTTTCTTAGGTGCTGAAAAAGGTACTGCGTGACTTAAATCCATCGCGTCCCCAATTGTTCTATCTTTATCTATATCAATGATTCCAAATTCTTGCCCGATATTCAAGTTTACACAAGCAAACGCATAACTAGAACCAACTGCTCCGTCCCCAACTAAAATGATTTTTTGATGATCTTTCATTTTCAAATTCCTCCTTCAAAAATACGATCTACTAGTACAGTATAACACGTAATATTCATTTGTGAAACCCTGAACTACCTAAAATTAAAAAAGTGTTATACTAAAATGATGTAAGCGTTATGATACAGTTTTTGCTAAATAGGATTCCCTCTATCTTTAGCCGTAAAAGTAGCGTTGTAAACCCTTATTGTTTCATTTTTTTTCCGAAAGGGTATATGATGGAGGTGTACGATACAAAATTGAATGAGTGGAGTGATTTTTTATGGCAACAACATTAGAGGTCCAGAAAAGAGAAACAAAACCGCATTCGAACATAACGTCTATCCGTAATGCAGGTAGAATTCCAGGTGTTATTTATGGTTACAAGGCAGACAACGTGCCAGTTTCCGTAGACTCTTTAACTTTTATTAAAGCGGTTCGAGATAACGGAAGAAACGCCGTATTCTCTGTAGCGATTGACGGAGCAAAATTAAACGTACTATTACATGAATACCAAATAGACCCATTAAAAGGGGATATCGAGCACATCGATTTGTTGGCGGTAAACATGTCTGAGGAAGTAGAAGCAACAGTGACAATAAACCTTGTTGGCGAGTCCAAAGGCGTTAAGCTTAGTGGTGTTTTACAACAAGTTCTTTATGAAATCACAGTTTCCGCAACACCAGACAAATTACCAGAAGTAGTCGACGTTGACATTACAGATCTTGATATCGGCGACACAATCACAGTAGCAGACATTCCAAACAATCCTGACTACGAAGTGATTACCGATGGCGAAGAAGTCGTGGCGACCGTTTCAGCACCACGTACCTCTGATGAACCAGAAACGACAAGCGGTGAAGTAGCAGAACCAGAAGCGTTACATGGTTCAGATGAAGCCGAAGAAAAATAATATAGGATAACGAAACCGAGTGATGAGGGCAAGCTGTTTGCCTTCGTTGCTCGGTTTTTTGTCGCATTCACAATTCAAGTGATAAAATGAGAAGGTATAATTTAAAGAGGCTATTATTGAATTATTTACACATTGGGGAGAGAATTTTAATGAAGAAAAACTGGACAGAGATTAATGAGACAAATGGGAATTATAAGCGAATAGGGATATACGGAACACACCTAGAAGTAGGGAATACAGAATATCCGAATTATTGCATCGGTGAATTGGCCAGTATTTTACCAGCAAATCTTCATTATTATGCGTTGGTGACAAGCGAAATCAAGTTTCCAACCCGCATTGATTATTATAGGAAGCTATGGAAAGGCTATGCAGATGAACTACCGCTGGAGGCCAGTATTTTATCGAAGGAATACGTGGACCAATCAGGTTTCACAACTTTTTATGGCGTTATTGAGTTCCGAGCGAATATACCAAATCATATTTTTGAGACGATTAGCAGTGATTTCAGTAAGTTGCTATTTGGTGATGATAGGTCGCTTAAGGATTTAGATATTCCCAGTATATTCAAGCAACACCAAGCAAATCCAGCGTTGATTAACGGACAATTCCCCATTCAATTTCAATATATGGATGCTGGCTTTGAGGCTGGGATGCATATTCTAATTTCTGATATGTATAAAACGAGGACGATAAATTTTCGAAAGATAGGTGAGCTAGGTAAGAATGGCTTTCTCATGACAAGTCGCAATGATATCGTGATTGCAAACATGTATTTAGAAGAGGATTATTGTGTTATTGAAAGTGGCACGAAGGAGCTAATTAAGAATTTAAACTTTATCCCAGAAGTTTGGCAATGTATCCAATCTGACGACGGGACGATACTTCTGTGGACGCGTTCCTTTTTTATAGGGAATGAAGAGAAGAATATCATTAAAATTAAAAACAGCATTGCGGAATATGAATTTTGGGGTGTTGGTATAGCGGGAATCGCATCAATTGATGGTGAATTTTGGTTGCTTTTCGATGAAGAGGGGACAACGGAAGATGGGATTAGTAGCAAAGGCTTAGCGGTTATTGAAAAAAATGGCGCATTACGCTTTCCACTGCATCAACCAGCTTGTGAACTCATTTTTGATGGCACAACGATAGCTTATGATGTTGATAACGAACTAGTTTGGTTGTTTCAATATTCATGGGAAATGAGGGATCAGTGCATTGCTCTGGATAAATACGGTGGTATACAGGAGATTATAAACTGTGGATATAGTCCCCATTCAGCGATGGTAGTGGATAGTATCATATGGGGAGTAGATGAAAAGAATGTGGTATGTCATAATCTCATACAAAAAACGGTGAATCGATTTGCGATAACAGATGAGTATGGTGAAGGAATAAATGTGCGCCATTCGTACGCGTTTGCTGGCAAGATGCTAGTTACAGATGAAGATGGTGTTATATATTTATTTGAAGTGGGGAACTTTCTATTTTAATTCAAAAAGCAAACTTGAAAATTATAAGATGCAAAAAGTGATGAAAGCCATGCAAAAACTTATTATTAGCGAGTCATATGTAGATACATTTTAAGTTTGATAGAAAAAATACGTTAGCCTTATGTTGCTCACAATAGGCTAACGTATTTTTTGGCCTATTGTGATACTCGTAAATTTGATAGAAAGTACCTTTTATTAGAGATCCATATGCAATCTTAATGAGATAATGTTAAAAATAGTTATTTTTTACTAAAGGTTAAAATGATAACATTTAAATTATGGAAAATAAAAAGGGAATAGTATCCAATAGTACCCTAATCGATATTCTTTTTTGTATACTAAATAAGCGTTAAAATGCTTATTTGCATACAGTACTTTCGATAGGAGAAATACGTAATGTATATATTTTTATATCAAATAATATATTTTTCTAAAATCGGAATTGATAATCTAATCAGAAAAATAATAACATTGACAATTTTTAGCTTTAAAGTTAAATTTACGTTGATAGCGCTATCGCGATTTGAATTTAAGAAAGAGGGGGAAGATATAATGAAAACGATAAAGAAAATAATTTCTATGCTATTAATTTGCATACTGATAATTAGCCTGTTGCCAATACAGATGATGGTGTCTGCATCGGTGTCTTGGGGAACGCAGTTTATTACGGGTATTAATATCACTGATAGAAACGGGAATACTATCTCAGAAGCCCCTATAAATACAACCTTTAAAATTCGATATGAGTGGACTATACCAAATAATGTAGATGTGAAAACAGGAAATACGATGAATATAGCATTACCAGAAGGGCTTCAAACTGCTCAAAATGATATGATGGAGTTTAGAGCTGCCTCAGGTGCGCTTGTGGCCACAGGACAAGCAACTTCTCCAGGAGGTAAAAATTATAATATAACATTTACAGATTATCCGGAGACACATTCTAATGTAAAGGGATATATAGAATTTTTTATACAGTTCGATTCAAGCGTACAACCTAACCAAAAAATAGAAGTAGGATTGTCATCAGGTAAAGAACCAGTAACAATAACAGTGATTAAAGAGAATGAAGAGGTGGGCCCACCAGGAGAACCGGGACCTGTCGAGATAATGACGGACACCAGTTATAAGATGCGCTCGTACCAAGGAAATGGAGAAATCGAATGGTATATTTTTGTCATTCCACCTAAACTCAAATCTAATCCATCAGATCCGGGATATTACGAATCGATAGGTAACGTTATAATTGAGGATAGCTATGGTGAAGGCCACACACTTATTTCAAATTCTGTTAAAGTTAGACAAGCATATGGAGTAAGAGGTGGGTTTCATATAGAAAGCAATCTTCCAGATATACCTATAACCAAACAAGACCCTGTCGCAAGGACGTTTGAGGTGGATTTGGGGAATGTAGATGATGGTTATGGAAGAGAAATCGTTTACAGAACGAAAGTGACCAACCCCGACCAAGAAAGATTTTATAATCAAGCAACAATCAAAGGAAAAGAATTTGAAAGACAAATAGAGGGCACTTTACGAATTGAAGGAGGAACCGGCGGGGCTGAGGGCGAGCAAGCAGGCTTTACAGTTTTAAAACAAAATACGGAAGGAAAACCTTTAGAAGGTGCAAGCTTTGACCTATACCGCATATCAGCGGATGGTGGGGAAACGATGATTGTCGCGGGGCTGACATCAGATAAAGATGGAACTATAAGTCATGATAAGCTACGTTTTGGAACATATGAACTTCGTGAAACGATTGCACCGGAAGGATATAAACTTTTAGATACGCCATATCGATTTACTTTAGACTCAAGTGGCATAACGGTTTTAACGATTCCAATTGTCAATGAAGCCGAAGCAGTGCCAGTAGGTGCAGTAAAATTAACGAAACATGATGACGTTGATAAAAGTAAAGAATTAGCAGGAGCAAAGTTCGATCTATATAAAGGAACACCAGTACCTGGAAATACACCAATAGGATCTTATACAACGCCAGCAAGTGGCATTGTGCAAGTAGACAATTTAGAATTTGGTGATTACTATTTTGTCGAGACAGAAGCACCAGCAGGTTACGAGCTAGACGCGACACCAAGAATATTTACCATTGGCGAAGGGCAAGTAACGGTACCATTCGAGCTAAGTGTTGCGAACAAAGCCATTCCAACTCCGTTAGGCTCAGTGGAACTCATCAAATACGATGAAGCAGATGAAAGTAAAGGATTAGCAGGCGCAGAGTTTGATTTATTCCGTGGATCGCCAGGTTCAGGCACGCTAGTAAGCAGCCACGTAACACCAGCATCAGGAGCAGTCTTAGTGAATAACTTAGAGTTCGGAAACTACTATTTTGTGGAAACAAAAGCACCAGTTGGCTATGAGCTAGACGCGACACCAAGAACATTCACTATCGGTGATGGGCAAGTAACGGTGCCATTCGAGTTGGGTGTTGCCAATAAAGCCATTATTGACTCAAATATCCAAACCCTCGCTTTTGAGACGGGGACAGAAAGTAAGCTCCTTTTCCCAGGCGAAGCAGCGAAGATTAGTGACCGCGTTTCTTATAACCACGTCATTCCAGGGAAAACCTACCGCTTAGATGCGACGCTAGTAACTAAAAATGGGGCCTTACAAGTAACGACTGGGCAAAAACAATTTATCGCAACAAGTGCCACAGGTCAAGAAGTCGTAGATTTAGCGGCATTTGACGCAACGGCATTACGTGGCCAACAAGTCGTGGTATTTGAGCAACTGATAGATGTAGAAACAGGTCTTATCGTCGCAACGCATGAAGATTTAAATGATGCCGACCAAACAGTGACATTCGCTGATCCGCGCGGTGGTGTTACCCTTACCAAAGTAGACGCCGATACACAAAACCCATTGGCAGGAGCGGAGTTCACCCTATATGAGGGTACATCAAGTGTACCAGGTAACCAAGTAGGCGTGTATACAAGTGCTGCGATCACTGGTAAAGTAACAGTGAACGATTTACCATATGGCAACTATCACTTTGTAGAAACAAAAGCACCGAATGGCGGTTATATCCTAGACGGTAAGCCAATCAATTTTGAAATCGTAAGTGATACAACGGTTTTAGAATTAGATAACGTTACGAATAAGCGTGACTACCAACCGCAAATCGAAACACTTGCTTTTGAAACAGGAACGAACAACAAAGAATTATACCCAGGCATGGCGACCCTAATTAGCGACCGTGTGACATATGAGCAATTAACACCAGGCAAGAACTATCGTTTAGATGCAAAACTCATGACGAAAGATGGTCAAACAGTATTGACGCAAGGGTCGAAAACATTTACAGCAACAACAGAGAATGGCGAAGAAGTTGTAGCATTAGACGGATTTGACGCTCGTGCGTTGAAAGGGCAACAAGTCGTCGTATTTGAACGCCTGATTGATACCGCAACGAATGAAGTCGTGGCAACCCATGAAGACGTAAATGATGCCGATCAAACCGTATCTTTCTTTGCACCAAGTTTACAAACATTTGCTTTTGAAACGAGCACAGGCTTACAACATGACATTCACCCGCACCAAAATGTGGAACTTAGCGACCGCGTTGTGTACACGAACCTAAATCCAGGCGAGCGTTACACATTAGAAGCAACATTAGTAGACAAGTTAACTGGAAACATCGTTCTAACGCAAGGTTCACACGAATTTATTCCGACAACGGCATCTGGAGAAGTGACGGTACCACTCAACAGTTTAGATGCTACAGCTTTAAAAGGTAACTCGTATGTTGTCTTTGAAGTGTTGAAAGATGAGTCAGGACAAGTGATGGCAACACATACGGATAAAGATAGCATGACACAAACGGTATCCTTCATCGAGCCAAGTATTGGGACAGTCGCACGTGATAAAGAAACGGGCGAAAGCAATGTACACGCTGGACCCATCACGATTGTCGATGAAGTGCAATACCAAAACCTAGACACGACGCAAACGTATGACATCGAAGGCATTTTGATGGATAAAGCAACGAATCAACCATTATTAGTAAACGGTCAAACAATTACAGCAACCAAATCGTTTAGCCCAGCGAATACAAACGGTAGCGAAGAAATCGAATTCACATTAGACGCATCGCAACTAAAAGGCAAAGACATCGTTGTGTTTGAAACATTGAAGTTAAATGGCGCGATCATGGCAGTTCACCAAGATATCAATGATGTGAAACAAACGATTAAAGTGGTAGATCCAGCGATTGGTACCACATTGCGCGACGAAGAAACAGCAACACAAACACCAAGTCCAGAAGAGGAAGTCACATTAGTAGACGTTGTAAAATATGAAAACGTCATTCCAGGTCGTGAGTATACGGTCAAAGGAATCTTGATGGACAAAGCAACAGAAGCACCACTCGTGATTGACGGCGAGCAAGTAGAAGCAGAAACGACTTTCACAGCAGAAACAGCAAATGGCGAAGTAGAAGTAACGTTCACATTTAACGCCAAAGGTTTAGCCGGACAAGACATCGTAGCTTTCGAGACCATGTACCAAAATGGTAGAGAAGTAGCGGCACACACGGATATCAATGATGCAAACCAAACGGTTACGTTCAACACACCAGAAATCGGAACAACAGCAACCGACCAAAACGGTGAAAAAGAACTGAATGCAGACAGCGAAGTAACCATCATTGACGTAGTAGCGTACAAAGATTTAATCGCAGGTAAAGAATACACGGTCCAAGGCATGTTAATGGATAAAGCAACCAACGCGCCAGTGCTTGTAAAAGGGGAAGAAGTACGCGGTGAAACCACCTTCACACCAGAAGATACAGATGGTTCTGTAGAAGTAGCCTTCACATTTGACGCAAGTGATTTATACGGTAAAGACATTGTTGTATTCGAGAAATTAATGCGTAATGGTAAAGAAGTAGTGAACCACGAAGATATTAACGACGAAGGCCAAACGGTTACGATTAAAACACCAGAAATCGGAACAACATTACGTGACGTAGAAACAGGCACGCAAAGCCCAAGCCCAGAAGAAGAAATCAGCCTTGTTGATACGGTTCGTTATGAAAATCTTACGCCAGGTCATGAGTACACGGTCCAAGGTATCTTAATGGACAAAGCGACCGAAGCACCACTTGTGATTGACGGTGAGCAAGTAGAAGCAGAAACAACTTTCACACCGGAAACAGCGAATGGTGAAGTAGAAGTAACGTTCACATTTAACGCCAAAGGTTTAGCAGGCCAAGCGATCGTAGCATTTGAGCGCCTGTACACCGACAACAAAGAAGTAGCCGTGCATACAGACATCAATGACGAAAACCAAACTGTGACATTCACGAAACCAGACCTAAAAACAATCGCAACAGATCAAAATGGTGAGAAAGAAATCATGCCAGAAGAAAAAGTAAGTATTATTGATAAGGTATATTATGAAGATTTAATCGTTGGAAAAGAATACACGGTAACTGGAAAACTAATGGACAAAGCAACAGGGAAGCCAGTCGTATCAAACGGTAAAGAAGTGCTAGGCGAAACAACCTTCACACCAGAAGAATCAAATGGTGTTGTGGAAGTAGCCTTTGACTTAGATGCACGTGAATTAGGTGGACGTGAAGTGGTTGTCTTCGAGAAATTATTCCGCAATGGCAAAGAAGTAGTGGCACACGAAGATATCAATGACTTAGATCAAACCGTTCGCTTTATTGAAAAGCTAAATCTGGAAAGCCTCGATCAACCGGAAAAATTGGCTCAATATGAACGGCCGTTTAAACAAGAAGCCAAATCTATACAATTGGAGATCAAAGGAAAAGCGAGTGAAAGCGAGGTAAAAAAAGTAAACAAGGCTTTAATAAGCAAAATGCCGAAAACAGGAGATGAGTCTTCAATACTGACTATTTTATTTGGAAGTCTTCTTTTTATAATCGGGTATTCCCTCTATAAAAGAAAACAACATCGTTAATTGTAAGCGCAAAGATATAAAATAAACAGCATTGGTAAAAAAAGCTAGATAATAATGCATCCCCTGAAATTGGAGTCAAAATCTAATTTTGGGGGTTTTTAATGTGAAACACAAATAGTACCATACTATTGCTTAGTTCATCCAATACATAATTTCTAAAAGTTATCCACAAAAAAATAATATAACTGTGGACAAATTAAGAGATATTAATAGTTGAATATTTTGTAGTTCATTGCAGGAGAATAAGTATGGACTATATTTTTAGCAATATAAACAAGTTAAAATATGTGTATAACCTGTGCATAACTATAGTATCTAATATCAATATATCGTATGGAACATATATTCGTATACGAAATATAGAGTTGCTTGTGGATATGTAGTATAAAAGTGGGGATAACATGTGTATAATAACCTGTAAAATTGGGGATAAGCTATAATATAAAAAATATGATTGATAAATACTAAATAACGAGAGAAAAGAATCAAAAAAATAAATATTAAGCTAAAATTCTATAAAATAGCTTAGAAAAATTATAATTAGAGGTGAATACTTGTTGACGACTGCCCGTGTTGCACCTATCATAATAAGTAAGTTAGAGGATAATACATACGCTTGGTGTGGTTATCCACAATCTGTGTTATAAGAAAGAAGGATTAGTAATGAAAAAACCAATTTATAGTTGCGAAGAGCATATCAACGAAGCGCTAGATGACTGGGTTTATGGAGCAGAGACGTTTCCAGAATTGGATTTGGTGGATAACTCTAAAAATCTGTGGATAAACTGTGGATACTGTGAAAATAGAGCGATATATATAGTGGGGAACGGATGTTCAGGCACATGATGTAGAAAGACGTTGTGGATATGTGGATAATTTCTGTGGATAAAATGTTAGTAAAGGGTGAATAAGTTGTGAATATACAAATTTTGACGGTTGGTAAATTAAAAGAAAAGTATTTAATCCAAGGTATTGCGGAATATACAAAACGCTTGGGTCCATATGCTAAAGTAACGATGATAGAAGTAGCGGATGAGAAAGCACCGGAAATATTGAGTGATGCAGAAATGGTGCAGGTAAAAAATAAAGAGGGAGAAAGAATTTTAGCAAAGATAGACAACGATGTCCATGTGATTGCCCTTGCGATTGAAGGCAAGCAAAAGAGCAGCGAAGAATTTGCAGACGGCTTGGATCGTTTAGCAACCTATGGGAAAAGTAAGGTTGCATTTGTTATTGGTGGGTCATTGGGGCTGGGGGAAGCAGTTTTGAAACGGAGTGATGAGAAATTGTCGTTTGGGAAATTGACACTTCCACACCAATTAATGCGATTAGTTTTAGTGGAACAGGTGTATCGAGCGTTCCGGATTAATCGCGGGGAACCGTATCATAAATGATGCTATTTTTTTGACGGGAATGGCTTTGTGGAAGTGGGGATTTAGATTCATTTTTTCGGGGTTAAGTGAGGCTGTATCGAGAGTGACTGGTACGCCTCGTTTTTTGTGTTTCGGATTAAGAGAGGCTGTACACTTGGGTAAATATTGCATATAATAGAAGAATACAGATATGGGAGGGGTTACATGAGCGAGATAAAAAGTAATCTTGGACGGGCGAATCAGGTGGCGACTTCGATGGGACATGCAACAGATGCGATGCGGCAATCAGGTTCGAAGCAGGTACAATTGGCGAATCGGACGAGTGTGAAGGTGAGCCATGACGCGAAACAGAGCTCGGATAAAGCTAAGCAGTTGATGATGCAATTGGGTAAGAGTTTTGGACGGGACGTGGCGCATATTCGTTCGGTCGCGCAGGAGTTTGAACGAGTGGATCGCGAAGTTGGGAATGGACTTGATTTTTCGGGGACGGCTCCACGTATTGGGAAATGAGGGATGGCAGATGCATGATAAAGATAGAGAAATAGATCGTTGGAATCAGCGGTTGCGGAATGTCGCAGATGACCAGTATGCGAAGGAACGGGAGATTCGCAGGCAGAAGCAGTTGTTGGATGAAGTGGATTTTGTACATAATCGGAACAATCGGTTGTTTCATGAGCTTGGTAGCACGTGGCATCGTGACAGAGAAATGGCAGTATTTTTGGATACGCAACGACATGAATACCAGCGGCAACATTTTCATGTGGTGGATGGCATGGAGGAAGAACAAATGAGAATGGAACGTGAAAAACGTACGCTGATTGACAAGGAATCGGATTATTATGCGGCTCGTCGAAAAGTAGAATTAGGCGGTGAGCAGGCATGAGTTTGAATGTTTTTCTAGGTGAAATCGAAGCGCAATCGGAGAGCATGGTGGCGTCGTATCATGATATGATAGAGGCAATGGAAGGCTTGATGCGTGCGGTGAATGAATTCGCTTTTGACAGAGAATTGCAGGGGAAAACGTATGACAGCGCGAAACAGTATTTTGCGGCAACGTATCGACCATTGGCGCAGGGCATGATTTGTTTGTGTGAGGAATTGATACGGAAAAATCAAGTGTTTCCACAAAAGTTCCAAGCGGATGTGGCGACGACGGATGTGATTGAGGATGAAATTCGGAATCAGATTCGACAATTGGATGGGCAGATTCAAGATATCGAAAAGTTGAGCAATAATGTGGTTGGCATGGCGCTAATCACGCCAATCTTTGTGGATTTGAAGCGGAAATTGCAGGAGAAGTTAGAGGCTTTGTATCGATTTGATGCGGAGACGGCGACTTCGTTTGATCGTGCGATGGATTTGACGGCGAATATTGTTCGAGGGCTGGCGGAAACTGAGACTGATAAAGCTTTCCAACCCAAAACTGGAACTTTTAATATGATGGGCTTGAATATGGCGTGGCGTTCGGCGTTGCAGAAACAATGGACGGCGCGAGAAGAAGCGATAGCGAAATTAGCAAAAGATAATGAGACTGCAAGACTTATCAAAGCGGCAGAAAATGGTCCACTACCCGTGATACCAGAAGGCAATGTGGCGGGGTTTGTCACGAAAGACGGGAAGCTAGATGGGCAAGCGACTTATGACAATGCGAAATGGCAACAAGCGCATGTGTTGGCAGGGATGAAAAATGCGATTTTCTTAATCGATATGGTCGCCCCTATTTTCGATATCTACCGTTGGAAAACTGGACTTGAACCAATAACCCAAGAGAAGTTGAGTCCCTTTGAGCAAAATGAGGCAGCAGCATTCACAGCATTGAATTTCATTCCGTTTGGGAAGTTAGGAAAAGCGGAGAAAGCTATCAAAGCGTCGACGAGAACGGATGAATTTAAGTTCTTGTTTGAAGGCGTTGGCGAGATAAAACAAGCGGAGAATGCGAGTAAAGCCACGAAAATAGCCAAGTTCATGAAATTAGATAAAATTGAAGTGACATTCAGCCGTAACCCAAATCATGACCCCGCAGAATTTGCGAGACAACTAGCAGACCAAGAAAAAGGAATGAACGAGTTGACGGTTAGTGAGTATTTAGCGAATCGGGAGATGTATTTGGCGAAAGGTAGAGCTTTGGAAGGTAATGTGGCCCAGAAGGCTGCCCGAGAAGAAAACTTTACTCAAAAAGTTAATGAATTAAGAAAAAGTGGCATATCGCTTACAGAGGCTAGGAAACAAGCTAAGTCATGGATGGATACACAAGCCGCATTGCATAATCCAGACCAAATTGCCGGTGGAAATCCTTTGAATATAGGAGGGCTTGGAGATAGACGTATTAATTCATCAATTGGAGGCCAGTGGAGGTATCGAATAGATATTGTTGATGAGCAAATAAACCAGATGATAAGTCAAGTACCAAAAGAACAGTGGAAGGACATTTATTTAAATGTTAGCTTAAAACATTAGGAGGTAGGGCATGAGCGTGTTAGAAGATTTTAAATTGGTTGAAAGAGTTTCTGATGATATTTTGGAAGAGTATCGTGCTAAGCTACCAGAAGAAATGATTAACTTTTGGACGAAGTATGGATTTGGTATTTTTATGGGAGGCTATTTTAAATCAGTAAATCCAGCAGAATATAAAGATATCTTAGAGAGCACAAGCGAACGGTATACAGATGGTATCGTCCTGTTCACAACTGGCATGGGTGACTTAATAATATGGTCGGATGGCTATGTACGATTGCTTAATTATCGATATGGTATAGTGAAAACTATTTTCTTCTCATTTGAATTCTTTTTTGAAGATACTGCGGACGAGGAATTTCGGATAGCAGATCTTATGTGGAATCCGTATCAAGAAGCTGTAAAAAAACTAGGAACTCCCAGCTATGATGAGTGCTTTGGCTATGTTCCAATTTTAGCCCTAGGTGGTTCAGAAAAAGTTGAAAACTTGCAAATGGTGAAGCTAAAAGAGCATATCCTATTAATTTCAGCATTAGCTGGGGCAATTGAATAAATGAAATATGCAGGGAGAAACTAATAAAATGTTGATTCAAAAAGATACACTAGTTTCTCCATTACCAAAAGAAGGATTTTGGAGAGTAAGTTTACCGATTGATTTTGTTGAATTTTTAAAAGAGAATAACGGTGGCATTCCAGTAGATGGAGCGTTTGTTTGCAATAATCATGCATACATTATTGACAGATTTTTATGTTTACTAGATATGCCTAGGGACAATGAATTTGGAATATATGATATAGATGTGACACTGACACAGTTGGAAGATAGGTTGACCGGTAATGAGGAGCTAATTGGTGCGGATATTCTTCCCATTGCTGTTTTGTTTGCTGGAGATTTTCTGTGTTTGGATTTCAGAGAGAATAGAGAGAAGCCTGTAGTGTGTGTGTGGAACCACGAAGAATCTGGGGAATTAGATCCAGAGACCTATTTTGTAACAAATACATTCGAAGAGTTTCTCAATATAAATAGAAGATAATAAAGTGAAACAAATAGTATTATAAATAAATATTATATTCAAGAGTCAATGTCTCACACAGGCATTGGCTCTATTTTTATGCAGAAAGGAGAAAACTATGTGGATTTTTACGAAAGAACGCTCTCAAGAAACATTGTGGTCGGAGGGAGTAGGCACTATTCCAGAAGAATAGATACAAGAACGGATGCAGTTGTTACATCGTCAAGCATTGGACAAAAAATATAGCCAACATATTCCTGAGAAAAAGCTACCAGACCTGCTCTTTGTCCGAACGTGTCGGTATGAAGCGTGGAAAATGGTCGTCATTTCAGATGGAGACACGGAAAGCTCGCTCTATTCTTTGCTATTTCAACATCAAAAATTGCATCGCTTCACAGATTTGGAAGAAAACTAAATGTATCACCAAATCCAAAGGAACATAGAAAAGAGGCAATACCTATACTACATGATGCTATCTGTTTAAACAGCTTTTGTTGTATAATGAGTAGGTTACTAGTTAGCCAAAATAGCACGGATAAAATAATACTACGGCCAAATCACATATGGTAAACTTAGCAAAGCTTCGATATTTACCGCAGGAGGCTCAAAAATGGATTTTTTTAAAAGATATGGATTTTATTTTCTGTTATTAGGCGTGTTAAGTGATTTTTTGACATCTTACATTCTTGGCATCTTCTATCCGGATTTGAACCAAATGACGATGGTGATGAGTGTGTTTGGGGATGTAGAGAGCCCTGTTCGTGGTGCGTTTTTAGTGTGGTCTGTGGTGTCTGGTGTGTTTTTTGTTTTAGCGGTACCGGCGATATACCAAACTTTTGCTAAAACTTCGCGTACGTTGGCGATTTTGCTAACTTCCGCGATTGGTTTATACGGAATTGGGGATTGTATTTTCACAGGATTATTCAGTATTGATACGGAGCAGGCGACTTGGACGTTTTCAACTTGGGTTCATAATATTGGATCGGGGCTTGGTTATATGGGCTTTTTACTGTTTCCGCTATTCTTGATTTTACTTTACCGGAAACAAGAACGGGGTACGCATATAAAGACATATATGGTGCTTTTCATCATTAGTCTTATATCTGCCGGTATTTACGGCCTAGCGCGAGTTCCGGCGGTTAATGATTTGCCGATTTTAGACAAAATTGGTTTTTGCCAGCGGATTAGTTTCTTTTTTAACTACTTGCCAATAGTGGTTTTTGCTATAGATCAAATAAAACATAGAAATAAGGGGAGATTAAGATGACGAAAAGCAATATATTGAAGGATTCGTTCCAAAAAACAGCGTATAAACTTTCGCAACATGGCCCGCGTAATGCTGGTGTTTTGCAAGCGGCTTTTGAATCGGTTGATGCTGATTTGGAAAGTGATATTTATGGAACTGGCCCGGTTATCGAGAAGTTTCAAGAAAAAATTGCCGCATTTTTAGGTAAGGAGACGGCTGTGTTTTTTCCGAGTGGAACGATGGCGCAGCAAGCTGCATTGCGGATCTGGGCGGACGAAAAAGGCAACAATAAGATTGCGTATCATCCGCTGTCACATCTCGAAATTCATGAACAGGATGCTTTGAAGGAATTACAATCGATGGAGCCGTTATTACTTGGAACGGCGGATCGATTGCCGACGCTGGATGATATTCGTAATCTTAGCGAGACTGTTTCTTGTATTTTGCTTGAATTGCCACAACGCGAAATTGGTGGACAGTTGCCGTCTTTTGCTGAGCTAGAGGAGATTTCGATTTATTGCCGCAGTAATGGGATTAGGCTACACCTTGATGGCGCGCGGTTGTGGGAAATCACGCCGTACTATCAGAAGTCGGAAAAAGAGATTTGTGCGCTTTTTGATAGTGTATATGTTTCTTTTTATAAAGGGCTTGGCGGTATCGCGGGGGCTATTCTGGCTGGAGATGCTGATTTTACGGAAGTGGCAAAGATTTGGAAACGGCGCTATGGCGGGGATTTGATTAGTCTGTATCCGTATATTGTGTCGGCAGATTTTTATTTTGACAAACGTATCGGTAAAATGGAGCAGTATCATGAAGCGGCGAAGGATTTAGCATGTCGATTTAATGCGTGTGATGGCGTAAAGACGGTTCCAGAAGTACCTGTTTCCAATATGTTTCATGTACATTTCGAGAAACCAGCAGAAGCAGTCGAACCGATTTTGGCAAAAATTCATGCGGAGACGAATATTGGGTGTACTAGCTACTTACATCCGAAACCTGGAAATGCGTGTGGATTTGAGCTGTCGGTAGGAGATGCAATCGCGGAAATTCCTGCTGAGCTGTTAGAACAGGTTTTTGAGAAGCTAGGAAAATGATTTTGTGGAGAGCCGGTGTCGATAAGCTGCATTTCATAAATGCTGAGAGAAGCAAGCGAGCAGAGACGTATTACAAAAAGAAGATGAGGATATAGTAAATGAAAAAAATTGCATTCCTGATTTTAGGCTTGTTAATCCTTTCTGGGTGTGGCCTTTATACAGATATCGAGGGACAAATAGAACAAACAACACCAAAAATCACATTGAAATCCTCGCCAAGTACGAAAAGAAAACCGTCGCGAACAGACTTTAAATGGAATGGTTTGGTGGCCTCTGCGGAACACCCCGCGCCGCAAGACTTTTTGAACTATCAAACAATTGTTCAAGTAAAGCACCCCGAAAAAATCCAAATCGCGGTGCAAAAGAAAGTGAAATTAGGAATCATGGAATCGGCGTATTTGAGCGATATGGTGCTGACAATGATTCCTGAATCTGGTGAAGATGTCACAGAAATTTCGTTGAAAGAGTTGGAATCGGGTGTGTGGCAATTTCAAGTACCGTCTAAACCAGGAAAATATATGTATATCCTGAAGGAGTTTTATGGCGTAGGACTTGAGATAGGGTACTATGTCACCTACTATTTTGGTTTAGAAGTTACAAATTAATAGCATATCATTTTTGAGCGTATATCTTGATTGATGTACGTTTTTTGATGTTTAAAGGTAATGTGTCGAGTCTATTACCTTGACTGTCATAGTAATATGGTGTATATTATACTCAAGGAGGCGATCACATGGCTGATAAGAAACTTTCCTCGGACCTACTAAGAGGGCATACTGATACGATTATTTTGAAGTTATTGATGAGCGGAGATAAATATGGATATGACATTTTGAAATTGATTCATCTTAATTCGGATGGGGAATATGAACTGAAGGAAGCTACGATGTATTCTAGTTTGAAGCGTTTGGAGAAGGATGAGTACATTTCTTCTTATTGGGGTGATGATGCTACCAAGGGCGGAAGGCGAAAATATTATACACTAACTGAAAAAGGCGAGGAACTATACGCAGAAAATAAACGGCAATGGGAATCAGCAAAACGAATTCTCGAGCAATTATTATGAGGAAAGAGGTTAGCAAAAATGAATGAGAAGTTAATAGGATATATCGATGGGCAGTTCAGCGCATATGAAGATACGACTGAGATTAGCGAGTTAAAAGAAGAACTCGTGCATGATTTGCAGGAGAAGTATGGCGAGTTGGAAGAGCAAGGATATGAAGAAGAAGAAGCTTACGAGTTGACGATTCATTCGCTTGGTGATATTTCAGAAGTTATTGAAAGCATTGGTGTGAAGCGGAAAATGTCATTGGAGGATAACCCAGCTTGGCAAGAAATTGAAGAAGCGAAGCAACGTGCTGCTAATAATGATGGAACAATTAGACGAAAAGTGCTGGAAGGCTTTAATTTCAGTAATTCGGATTTACGAAATAGTTATTTTGATGATGGCGAATTCCGAAGTATGAATTTTAAGCATTCTAATTTAGCGGGTGTTAATTTTGATCACCGGGTGTTTATCGATACGAAGTTTGATTATGTGAATTTAACGGGAGCATCTTTTGAAAGTGCGGAATTTCATAATGGCTCTCTAAAAGGAACATACGCTAAAAAAGGTGATGGACTACCGAGCTTTAAAGGTGCTTCTATGCAAGGTGTGAATGTTTCAACCGCAACATTAAAAGGCGCAGATTTTAGTTATGCTAACTTGGCGAATTCGAAGTTCAATGCCTCAGAGCTTACGAATGCATCATTTGAAGGTGCAGATTTGACGTTTGCTGAATTGAAACAGTCAGCGTTAAGCAAGACGAATTTTGCCAATGCAATATTTGATCAAACGGATTTTAGTTATTCGGATCTGTCAAAATCAAACTTTGATGGCGAAGTGTTTAGAGGTACGATTTTCAGAAGTACGGGGTTGGTGGATGCAACTTTCCGCGATGCGATTTTTGAAAATGTATCTTTTAAAGGTAGTTATGTGAAGCGTGCAGATTTTACGGGTGCGCAGATGGACTTGGCAACGTATGAAAGCTTGAAAAAGAATAGGAAAGCAGATCTTAGCGGAATTATTCTAGTATAAAGGAGTGTATCATGATGGTTGAAAACGTGATTTCTGTCTCTAATTTAGAGAAATCTTATAAAAATGTTGATGTGTTGAAGAAAATCAGTTTTTCTGTACAAAAAGGTTCCATTTTCGCATTGTTGGGTTCCAATGGTGCGGGGAAAACGACCACAATTCGGATTTTAGCGACACTTTTGAAGCCTGATGGTGGTGATGCGCAGATTTGTGGTGCGGATGTGGCAACGCAGGGAAATGACGTGCGTGCGGCGATCAGTCTAACTGGTCAATCTGCGGCGGTGGATGATATTTTGACCGGGCGTGAGAACTTGCGATTAATTGCGAAATTGCGACATCTTTCGGATGCAAATGGGATTGCGGATGAGTTGCTGGAACGATTTGGCTTGATGGATGCGACGGATCGGGCGCTGTCTACTTATTCGGGTGGGATGAGACGCCGGTTGGATTTGGCGATGAGCTTAATTGGGAATCCGGCGGTTATTTTTCTAGATGAGCCAACGACGGGACTTGATCCACAAAGTAGAATGGCGATGTGGAAAATTATTCGAGAGCTTGCAGATGGCGGAACAACGGTATTTTTGACGACGCAATATTTGGAAGAAGCCGAGCAATTAGCCGATCAGATTGCGATTTTGAATGAAGGAAAAATTGTTGCGGATGGCACGGTTGCGGAACTTAAGAAAATGTTGCCGAGTGGTCATTTGGAATTACGGTTTGCGGATGTCGCGGATATGGAGCGCGCTAGTGAAGTTTTGAAAGCTTATGAACCTAGTGATGAAGCGGATATACAGGCAGTTCTTGTGAAAATAGACGGTACGGTGAAGCAGATGGTGGCTATTTTGGGCGAGCTTGAAAATGCGAATATTCCGGTTTTGGAATTTTCTCAGAAATCGCCGACACTTGAGGATGTCTTCTTGACCATTATTAACTATAGAAAGGAAGGGTTATGATGGGAAACAATTGGAGTGATATGAAAGTGATGGTTGGCAGGAATATGCGCCATGCTTTTAGAAGTGTTGATACAATTATAACGACAATCGCAATGCCTTTAATGATTATGTTAATGTTCGTATATGTTTTTGGTGGCTCGATTGATACGGGTTCAGAAGATTACATTAATTATGTTGTGCCAGGAATCATGTTTCTATGTATTGCACTGGGGACAACATATACAGCGGTTAGGTTGAATAACGATGTGACAAAAGGGATTATTGATCGTTTTCACTCGATGCCAATTGCAAAATCATCTATTCTAACGGGCCATGTTGTGACTTCTGTTGTGTTCAATCTCATTTCGACGCTATTTATTGTGTTAGTAGCGTTTCTCATTGGATTCCGACCAGAAGCAGGATTCGTTGGCTGGCTCGGAGTTATCTTGATTTTGCTACTTTTCACATTAGCGATGACTTGGATTTCGGTGATTTCGGGGCTGCTCGCAAAATCAATAGAAGGCGCGGGAACGTTCAGCTACTTCGTGTTGATGTTGCTATTCGTAAGTTCGGCCTTCACACCGACTGCTTCGATGAATAATGTAGTACGAGCCTTCGCAGAAAACCAACCGATGACACCGATTATTGAAAGTGTACGCTCGCTCTTAGTTGGTGATGTGAACATGACCGATGTTTGGACGGCAATCGCTTGGTGCGCAGGAATTTTCATTATTGCATGGGTTGCAGCAATACAAATTTATAAACGCAGATCATAAGAAGGACTGTAGTCACGCTCTAAAAATAGGGCAATGACTACAGTTTTTATTTAGTTTTCGCTATGTTGAAGGGAACGTTCTAGCTCTAAACGCTGAATTTTCATCGTTGCTGTACGCGGCATTTCGTCGTATTTCATCAAAATTGGCTCGTTCAGATGTGGTAAATCAGAGACTTTTTTCCACCACAAATCCCAATTCATTTCTGAACTCTCGTTTACCGCTACAATTGGTTGTGGACTGCCATTTTTGCCGCGAATAATCACAACTTCATCCAGAAAAGTTAGCTCATCAAGCAAGGCGTCCTCAATCGCAAGCGTGCTATCGATTTTATCAACGAGGTCGACTTGACGATCCAGCAAGGAAAGGCCTCCGAGTCGACTTTTAACACCATAGTCACCACTGTCCCACCAAGCGCCATATACATTTTCCTCAAAACGCGGTGTTTCTTTATAATAAGTTAGCGCGCGCCCCTTAGAGAACATTTGAATATTTCCACTAACGCCGGCTGGTACGACTTTGCCATCTTGATCCACAATACGAGCTTTCGTTAAACGGGGCATACCAATCCCCATCGCGCGAGCATTCGTCCGCTTTAGGCTGGATTTTGTATGGAAACGCATAATCATCGGACCGCATTCACTCTGCCCATAAACCTGCAAAAACACCGGCAAGCGATGCGTCGAGCACCGCAAAAAAGTCGCCATCGTCTCCTTGTTAATCGCATCAAACGTGGAATGATAGTACTTCACACTTTCAAAAACGCTAGGTTCCTCGCGAGCAAGCGACGCCCACTGCACAAAATGATTCGGATGCGTTTCCAAAACCATCGGCGCATAATCCGTGAGCATTCTAGTAATGTTGGCACGACTTGGATTCGCGATAGGAAGCAAAGGAAAACCTTTAGCCATAAGCGACGAAATGCCGATATTGAAGCGCGAATGAACCGGAGAAATATGAAACGCGACCAAACCACGCTTGCGGATTAGACTCAAAATATTTTTTTGCCATTTCGTGCGCCATCCCATTGAGTTAGCGGAATGAGCGATCAGTTTTGGAACTCCTGTCGTACCAGAAGTATGCGTCATATAGGAAATCGTATCAGGAGTGAGATAATCCTGCTCGCAAAGTTGGTTGAAAGCCATTGCGAGAATATCCTCAACCGCAATAAGTTTCGTAGCAGATAAGTTTTTCAGGATTTGTGCTTTCGCCACCGTGTCCTCATCGAAAATCATCCAAGGATCATCAAGCCGTGCAACGAGGACGTCCATTGTCTCAGCTGGGAGATGCGCCGAAATCATGATTGGAACCGCACCGAGATAAGATACAGCAACAGCTAGAAGATACGTGTCGAATTTCGCCGATTTGTAAATGATGACTTTTTCGCCCTTTTTGACGCCGATTTTTTGAAGTTGTGTAGCTTTTTTGATAAGTGCCTTTTTTGAATCCACGTATGTAGTTCGCAATTGAAGTTCAGGAAAGGCAGTTAGCGGCTCGTCGAAATAGATAACTTGATTGGGAAAACGCTCCGCCGCCTCTGCGAAATTGGTATAGAGATTTAGTGGTGTGTATTTGTTAAACATGGATGAGTGGTCAACTCCTTTTTGGTGTGATGGGGTTATTATAGCATTATTGTGAGAGAATTTACAAAGTGTGAGAAGAAAATTTTCAGAAATAGATGGTAATTGGAGGATAATATTTCTTTGTTTGGTATAATAAGAATACATTTATAATAATAGGAGAATAGATATGACTTCAAAACTAATCCAAATAAAAAAATTCAAAAAAGAGCCGATTCAAGAAATAGATGCGGCATATTTCAATAATTATCCAATTGTTTATATTCTTTATAATGATTCAAAAAAGCCATCCGCATACATTGGACAAACAATTAACATGCAGCGAAGAATGAAACAACACCTAGCTGATAAAAAGCGCAAAATGCTAGAGACTGCTCTTTTTATTGGTAACGAGAAGTTCAACCAGTCTGCAACTTATAACATAGAAACAAATCTGATTAATTTTTTCATTGCAGAGAAAAAATATAAACTTCAAAATGTCAGCCAAACACTGGATAATAAAATGCATGATTATTATAATAAAGAGTATTATGATCAGACTTTTTTTAGCTCTATATGGGATGAGCTACGTGCACACGAAATCGTTCGGGAATCTTTAGACGATTTGAGGAATAAGGATATTTTTAAATTATCTCCATATAAGGAACTATCCTCGGAGCAAATGGATTTGAAACATCATATCATTGATTATTGCAAAAGGCATATCAATGATGATAAACCTAGTATTTTCTTTATTGAAGGTGATGCTGGTACCGGAAAAAGCGTGGCCTTAAGCTCGACCTTCAATACTATTCAAGACCTTTCACAAGACAAAGGGTCGAAGTTATATGGTACAGAAAACTATTTGTTAGTAAACCATGAAGAAATGCTGAAAACATATAAGGAAATCTCTGAAGCATTACCAAATCTAAAGAAAAAGAATTTCATGAAGCCAACTAGTTTTGTCAATCGAAAAGTAAGTTCACAGAATCCAGTTGCGGATATTGTTTTTGTTGATGAGGCGCATTTACTGCTTTCCCAAAAGGATAAATATAATAATTTCTATCAAGATAATCATTTAGAAGAAATCATTAAGCGAAGTAAGATTACAATTGTTGTCTACGATCGAAAGCAAGTGCTGAAATTTAAAAGTTATTGGGATGAAAGCTTGATTGAGCATGTTAAGCGCGGTATACACAGTGAAGTATTTATGTTAACCAATCAATTTAGGATTCGAGCAGAGGAAGATATTTTGAATTGGATGGACGCGTTTACGAATAAAAAAGTTCTAGCGCTACCAAAATCGCTCAGAAGTGTAGGAAAAGATTACTTTGATCTTAAAATTTTTTCAGATGCTGGTGAAATGTATAAGAAGATTCAACAAAAAAATAAAAAATATGGCTTATCTAGGTTGGTTTCGACATTTGATTATGTGCACAAAAAAGATAAACAAGATTACTTTATTGAGGAGCCTAATTTTAAGCTTCCATGGAATCGTAACTATAAAACAACATGGGCGGAGGCTAAGGGAACGATTAACGAGGTGGGTTCTATCTACACGATTCAAGGTTTTGATTTGAATTATGTAGGCTTAATCCTAGGTCCTTCTGTGTCCTATAATTTTGAAAAAGATGAGTTAGAGATTATCACAGCTAATTATAAGGATTCAGAAGCATTCAAGACTAGAAAAGATATTCCTGATGAGCGAAAAGAAGAAGTGAGAGAGCAAATTATTTTAAATTCAATTAACGTATTGATGAAGCGGGGGATTCATGGCTTGTATATATATGCTGCTGATCCAAAGCTACAACAAAAGTTACAGTCGCTATGTAATTAATTTTAAGGAGGCGCTTAGGAGTGGAAGATATACTAAAAAAAATAAACGCCTTTAGAGAAGAGCGTGATTGGCGACAATTTCATAACCCAAAAGACTTGTCTATTTCAATTTCATTAGAAGCTGCAGAATTACTAGAGAATTTTCAGTGGAAAACAAGTGAAGAAGCTTTGAGTGGGGACATGGAAAATGTAAAAGAGGAGATTGCTGATGTTCTTATATATTCGTTGATGTTAGCATCGGATTTGGATTTGGACGTTAGGGAAATCATTGAGGAGAAGTTGCGCAAAAACAGTGTAAAGTACCCTGTGTCAAGAAGTAAAGGAAGCAATAAAAAATACACAGATTTATAAAAAAAGTGGCCCATTCAATCGTGCGAATTAAAGTGGTACCCATGTCAAGGACACTTGTAAAAAGAAAGAATTAAGCACTCGCTAAAAGATGGTTTCTGTATTGT
>NZ_CAUYTL010000025.1:0-50984 GCF_963575615.1 Listeria rocourtiae subsp. hofi
ACGGAAGTTAAGCTTTTCAGCGCCGATGGTAGTAGGGGGCTTCCCCCTGTGAGAGTAGGTCGTCGCCGGGCAATGTACATATTTTGAAAACACTAAACGATATAAGGTTTAGTGTTTTCTTTGTTTGAGAGCTAATTCTTTGCAATTAGGCTCTTTTTTTTAGTATAATTAAAGTCAAAAATAGTCAAAGTCAGTGTGGTGAAAGGAGTGCATCCTTATGAAGAATATATCGGATATTATTGAGGCTTATTTGAAGCAGGTTCTTGAGGCTAGTGAGGCTGTTGAGATTAAGCGAAGTGAGATGGCGGATCAGTTTCAGTGTGTGCCTTCTCAGATTAATTATGTGATTAATACGCGCTTTACGATGGAGCGTGGCTATTTGGTTGAGAGTAAGCGTGGTGGTGGTGGCTATATTAGAATTATTAAGGTTAAAATGAATGATAAATTGCAGTTGTTAGACGCCATTATTGTGATGGTGCATGAGAAGAAGGTGTCGCAAAACTTTGCGGAGGATGTCTTGCTCAGATTGTTGGAGGAAGAGGTTGTTTCTAAGAGAGAGGCGCGTTTGATGCTGGCTGCGATGGATCGGAATGTGATTGCTTTGCCTTTACCTGAGCGTGATATTGTTCGAAGTCGGATGCTTGAGGCGATGCTTGAGGCATTGAAATACGAGTAGGAGGCGTTTTATGATTTGTCAGAGTTGTGGGGAGAATGAGGCGAATATTGAAATTAGGCATGAGTTTAATGGACAGACGTTCTCGGTATTTTTGTGTAAGGGGTGTGCGGAGGCGCAGAGTATGGCTTATATGGAGGAGCAGGTGGCTGAGAATAGTGTAGACTTCTTGAGTTTATTGCAGAAGACGCCGGAAAAAGATGTCGAGATGCTGGAGTGTGAGTATTGTGGGATGTCTTTGCAGGCGGTGATGGATTCGTCTAAACTAGGCTGTGAGCATTGTTATGATAAGTTTGCAGAGAATGTGATGCAGATGGTAGAGCGGGCTCAAAATGGGAATAAGGCCCATGTTGGGAAGGTTCCGCTTGCTGAGAAGGAAGTTTTGGCGGTGGAGGAACAGTTGCAGGTTTTGCAGGATCGGATTGTTTTGCTGATTGCTGAGGAGTCTTTCGAGGAGGCGGCGGTGGTTCGGGATCAGATTAAGGCTTTGAAAGAGGATGGAGCTGGTTTGGGTGGGGAATGAGCATTTGTTTGAACCGGTGCTTAGTTCTTGGTTGAAGTCGGATGGGCCGGAGAATGATGTTGTGATTAGTTCGCGGGTGAGGTTGGCTCGAAACTTTAAGGAATGGAACTTTTCTGGCGCTGGTTTGGAGCTGTTGGAGCGCATTCGTGAGGTGTTTGGTGACGGTGAATTTCCAATTTTGGAGATGGGGGATTTGTCGTTGTTACAGCGCGGAATGCTTGTGGAGCGGCACTTGATTAGTCCAGAGCTGATGCGTCGGCATGAGTTTGGTGCGGTGATGATTAGTAAGGATGAAAAGGCGAGTGTGATGTTTAATGAGGAGGATCATATTCGGATTCAGTGTATGGCGCCTGGGCTTCAGTTGGAGCATGTGTTGGATGCGGCATTTAAGTTGGATGATGCATTTGAGAGGAAAATGCCGTATGCTTTTGATAAGCGGTTAGGGTATTTGACGACATGTGTGACGAATGTTGGAACGGGTCTTAGGGCTTCTGTGATGGTTCATTTGCCGGGATTAGTTGCAACAAAACAGTTACAAAAAACGATAGAAGCGATTAGAAGGTACGGTTTTGTGGTAAGAGGAATGTATGGGGAAGGAAGTCGGCCTGCAAGCAATATTTTTCAGATTTCAAATCAAGTGACATTGGGGAAGACGGAGCTTGAGATTGTGCAAAATTTGTCTGATGTGATGGAGCAGCTTATTATGCAGGAACGGGTTTGCCGAACCAAATTGAAACAAAAGTTCCATATTGTGATGGAGGACAGAATTTTCAGAGCATATGGGATGTTGAAACATAGTCGGATATTGGCACAGAAAGAAGCAGCGGACGCTATTTCTGACTTGCGATTAGGAGTGCAGATGGGATATATTGAGCATATACCTAGTCAAAAGGTCAATGAACTGATATTATTTTCGCAACCAGCTTTTTTACGAAAGTTTGCGCAGCGGGATATGAATGAATTGGAAGAAAAAGTGATTCGGGCTGCAGCTATCCGGGATATTTTGGATACATACTAGGCTTCGAAAATTGGAGGAGGAAACTACCATGATGTTTGGAAGATTTACACAGAGAGCGCAGAAAGTATTGGCTTTGTCACAGGAAGAAGCTATGAGATTAAAACATAGTAATTTGGGAACGGAACATATTTTGTTAGGGCTAGTTCGTGAGGGCGAGGGTATCGCTGCGAAGGCGTTATATGAGCTTGGAATTAGTTCAGACAAAGTGCAAAAGGAAGTAGAGAGTTTGATCGGTGAGGGTGAGACTGCCGTGCAAACGATTCAATATACGCCACGTGCGAAAAAAGTGATTGAGTTGTCGATGGATGAGGCGCGTAAACTTGGTCATACGTATGTCGGCACGGAGCATATTTTGCTCGGTCTGATTCGAGAAGGTGAGGGAATTGCGGCTCGTGTGCTTGGAAATCTTGGTGTTAGCTTGAACAAGGCGCGCCAACAAGTATTGCAATTGCTTGGTGGCGGGGATGGGGCGGCTTCTGGCCGTTCTACTAATACACAGGCGACACCGACATTGGATAGCTTAGCGCGGGACTTGACGGTGATTGCTCGGGAAGAGAATTTGGATCCTGTGATTGGCCGTTCGAAGGAAATTCAGCGTGTGATTGAAGTGCTTAGTCGCCGTACAAAGAATAATCCTGTCTTAATCGGAGAGCCTGGGGTTGGTAAAACCGCAATTGCAGAAGGTTTGGCGCAACAGATTGTGCATAATGAGGTTCCGGAGACGCTTCGGGGAAAACGCGTGATGACGCTCGATATGGGGACAGTTGTTGCGGGCACGAAATATCGTGGAGAATTTGAGGATCGCTTGAAAAAAGTGATGGACGAGATTCGCCAGGCTGGAAATGTGATTTTGTTTATCGATGAATTGCATACGTTGATTGGTGCTGGTGGCGCGGAAGGTGCAATTGATGCATCGAACATTTTGAAACCTTCGCTTGCTCGTGGTGAGTTGCAATGTATTGGTGCGACAACGCTTGATGAATACCGGAAATATATTGAAAAGGATGCAGCGCTTGAAAGACGTTTTCAACCGATTCGTGTAGAGGAACCGACTGTGGAGGAATCTATTCAAATCTTGCGGGGGCTTCGAGATCGTTATGAGGCGCATCACCGTGTTGCAATTACAGATGGCGCGCTTGATGCGGCTGTGAGGCTGTCGGATCGTTATATTTCGGATCGTTTTTTGCCAGATAAAGCAATCGATGTGATTGATGAGGCAGGATCTAAGGTTCGTTTGAAGGCTTATACGACGCCTGCGAATGTGAAGGAAATGGAATCCAACTTGGCCGAACTGAAAAAAGAGAAAGATGCTGCGGTACAAGGTCAAGAGTTTGAGAAAGCGGCTTCGTTGCGCGATAAGGAACAACGGTTAAGACGTGAACTTACGGAGAAGAAGAAGGATTGGCATGAGAAGCAAGGCCAGGATAATAGTGAGGTAACGGAGGAGGTTGTTGCAGAGGTTGTTGCAAGCTGGACTGGTATTCCGGTTACGAAGCTAGGAGAGACGGAAACGGATAAATTGCTAAATATGGAGTCGTTGCTTCATAAACGTGTGATTGGTCAAGATGAGGCAGTTAAGGCGGTTTCATTGGCAGTAAGACGTGCACGGGCAGGGCTTAAAGATCCGAAGCGTCCGATTGGGTCGTTTATCTTCTTAGGACCTACTGGTGTTGGTAAAACTGAATTGGCGCGAGCGGTTGCTGAATCGATGTTTGGCGATGAAGAAGCAATGATTCGCATTGATATGTCAGAGTATATGGAGAAATTCTCGACGGCGCGTCTTGTTGGGGCTCCTCCAGGTTATGTCGGTTATGAAGAAGGTGGGCAATTAACGGAAAAAATTCGCCAAAAACCTTATTCTGTTGTCCTATTAGATGAGATTGAAAAAGCGCATCCTGATGTATTTAATATGTTGTTGCAAGTGCTAGATGATGGACGTTTGACCGATTCTAAAGGTCGGGTTGTTGATTTCCGAAATACGGTTATTATCATGACGTCAAATATTGGAGCACAGGAGCTGAAGGATGATAAATCAGTTGGCTTCAATGTTTCTGATATGACGAAGGACCATAAGGCAATGCAACACCGGATGTTGCAGGAACTAAAAAAAGCGTTTCGGCCTGAGTTTATTAACCGGATTGATGAATCGATTGTTTTCCATTCATTGGATGATAAGGAATTGAAGCAAATCGTGACATTGCTTACAGAGCAGTTGACGAAGCGTCTGGGTGAGCGCAATATTCATGTTAGCTTGACAGAGAGTGCGAAGGCTAAAATTGCGAAAGATGGCTATGATCCAGAGTATGGAGCTCGTCCGCTGAAACGGGCGATTCAGAAAAATATCGAGGATCGTTTGTCGGAGGAGCTATTGCGTGGAACGGTCAAAGTTGGCGATACGGTTGTTATTGGGACTAAAGCTGGTGAGTTGACGGTTCAGGTGAAGGAGAAGAAGAAAGTCGCTCCTAAGAAGAAAACCACAACGACTGCTACGAAGACAAAAGCAAAGGCGAAACCGAAAACAAAGACGGCTAAGCCTAAGAAATCGGAATAAGTGATTTAAAAAGTGATGGGAATCTGAAATTGGATTTTCATCACTTTTTTGTTATCGCTTGTGTTGGAGTGGACTTCAAGGATTATACTACTGTGGAAGGCATAATTGTTAGGAGGATAAATAGATGGAATATATGAAATTTGGGAACACGGGCATGGATGTTTCGCGGATTTGTTTGGGAGCAATGGGATTTGGTGATGCAGAGAAGTGGACGCATAAGTGGGTTTTGGATGAGGAGCACAGTCGGCCGGTAATTAAGAGAGCGCTTGAATTAGGGATTAATTTTTTTGATACGGCAAATATTTATTCGTTGGGCGAGAGTGAGAAAATTCTTGGGAAAGCGCTGAAAGATTGGGGGAACAGGGAGGATATTGTTTTGGCAACGAAAGTACATCAGATTATGCGCCCCGGTAAGCCGAATGGTGGCGGGCTTTCGCGCAAGGCGATTTTAAGTGAGATTAACCATAGTTTGGAACGGTTAGGAACAGACTATGTAGATTTGTATATTATTCATCGATGGGATTATGAGACCCCCATTGAAGAGACGATGGAGGCGTTGCATGATGTGGTGAAGTCTGGGAAAGCGCGTTATATTGGAGCGAGTGCGATGTATGCGTGGCAGTTCCAGAAGGCTCAGCGTGTGGCAGAGCGCAATGGTTGGACGAAATTTATTTCGATGCAAAATCATTATAATATGATTTATCGGGAGGAAGAGCGTGAGATGGTGCCATTTTGCCGGGATGAAAAAATTGCTTTGATGCCGTACAGTCCGCTTGCTTCTGGTCGCTTAACGCGTGATTGGTCGGAAACTAGTTTGCGTTCAGAGACGGATCATGTGCAACACTCGAAATATGATGGAATGATGGAATCGGATCGCGGGATTGTGGAGCGAATAGCGGAAGTTGCGACAAATCGTGGCGTGACGCGTGATAAGATTGCGCTTGCTTGGTTGCTAAATAAGGATCAAGTGGTTTCTCCGATTGTGGGTGCACAAAAAGAAAGCCATCTCGAGAGTGCGGTGGCTGCGCTTGATATTAAGTTGACCGCGGATGAGATGAGCTATTTGGAGGAATTGTATGTACCACATCCATTAGTTGGACTGATTCCAGATCCTCGTAATGCATAATGTGGAGCTCTCCCTACTCTAACTATACCATTTAAAATTGCTAAAATATAGACTTTTATTATTTTTTGTAACTGGTAAAATGGGGTAGTATATGAATAGTTGGGAGAGATGTTGAATGAGCTCATTTGTTCTAGATTTTCAGGAAATGACGGATAGGGAACTGCTACTTGTTGGCGGGAAAGGACTAAACCTTGGCAAATTGTCAAAAATTCAAGGGGTTCGTGTGCCAACAGGTTTTTGCGTGACGACAGAAGGATTTCGATTGGCAGTGGAAAAGAACGATTCGTATCAAGCTTTGTTGGCCGAACTTGCCGATTTGAGTGTCGAGGATTTAGAGCGAGTTGCCGAAATTAGTAGTAAAATCCGGGAGCTTATTGAAGGGATAGTAATGCCTTCTGAGATTGGGCGTGAGGTGGCGCGTTACCTTTCTCGATTTGGTGAAGAGGACGCTTATGCAGTTCGTTCTAGTGCAACCGCAGAGGATTTACCACAGGCGTCTTTTGCTGGGCAGCAGGATACGTATTTGAATGTCATTGGGGTAGAGTCGATTTTGCAACATATTAGCAAGTGTTGGGCATCATTGTTTACTAATCGTGCGGTGATTTACAGGATGCAAAATGGATTCGATCATCGCCAAGTTTATTTAGCGGTTGTGATTCAAAAAATGGTTTTTCCAGATGCTTCGGGGATTTTGTTTACGGCTGACCCGGTGACGGCAAACCGAAAAATGGTGTCGATTGACGCGAGTTTTGGACTGGGTGAGGCGCTCGTTTCGGGGATTGTTTCGGCGGATTCATACAGGATTCGGGATGGCGTAATTGTGGATACAATGGTTGCTACTAAAAAATTGGCGATTTATGGAGATCAAACTGGGGGAACATTGACGCGGGAGCTCGATGTGACGCAGCAAACAGAACAGGTTTTGACGGCGGAGCAGATTTTAGAGTTGGCGCGGATTGGTAGGCTACTTGAAGGATATTTTGGTGGGCCTCAAGATGTGGAGTGGTGTTTAGCAGAGGGGCTTTTTTATATTGTGCAAAGCCGGGCGATTACAACGCTTTATCCGATTCCAGTGGCGGATGATGATGCGAACCGGGTGTATGTGTCTGTGGGGCATCAGCAAATGATGACGGATGCGATGAAGCCGTTAGGATCTGATTTTTATTTGATGACAACACCGGCTCCGATGCGAGTCGCTGGTAGTCGGCTGTTTGTTGATATTACGGGGATGTTGGCGAGTTCGGCTGGGCGAGATAACTTAGTGAATAATTTGGGGCAGTCGGATCCTTTGATGAAAGACGCTTTTGAGACGATTATTGCACGGGAGTTTGTGAAGGCTGTGCCAAATGATGAGAAAGTGCTAAACGTTGCGCCGACGGAGGAGAACTCAGATATTTTTCGGGCGCGGATTGAAAATGATCCAGAGATTCCAGTGGCATTGATAAGTGATAGCCAGGCTTCACTTGAGGTGTCGAAGCTTGAAATGGAGCGGAAGTCTGGGACGGATGTTTTTGATTTTATTGTGGAGGATTTTCAAGTTTTGAAGAAGTATTTGATGAATCCACAGAGTAGTGCGGTATTTTTGACGGCTATGGAGGCGTCTACGTGGTTGAATAATAAGATAGAGGTTTGGCTGGGGGAGAAGAATGTCGCGGATGTTCTGTCTCAGTCGGTGCCGAACAATATTACATCGGAAATGGGGTTGGCATTGCTGGATGTAGCGGATAGGATTCGGCCGTATCCTGAAATTGTGTCGTATTTGGAGCATGCGAATGAGGAAGATTTTTTGTCCGAGCTGAGCCGGTTTGATGGGGGTGAGGCGTCTGCGCATGCGATTCGGGATTATCTTGCCAAATATGGTATGCGTTGTGCAGGGGAGATTGATGTTACGAAGGCGCGTTGGGTGGAGAACCCCGCGATTCTAATTCCGATGATACTAAGCAATATTAAGAATTTTGATGCTGGTGCCAGTGCGATGAAATTTGAGCAAGGACGACATGAGGCTTTGGAAAAAGAGCAGGAAATTTTGGCACGATTGAAGTTGTTGCCGGGCGGTGAGTCGAAAGCGCTGGAGGCGGAGCGTGTGATTCGCTTGATTCGAAATTTTATGGGGTACCGGGAATATCCGAAATATGCGATGATTAGTCGCTATTTTATCTATAAGGAAGCTTTGATGCGCGAGGCTAGGAAGCTAGTTGAACTGGGTATTATTCATGAAAGTGGGGATGTACATTATCTTCATTTTACGGAATTTCGCGATGTGGTTGAGACCGGAGAAGTGGATTATCGGGTTATTGATGCGCGCAAACAGGCATACGAATTGGATAAGAAATTGACGCCGCCGCGTATTATCACTTCGGATGGAGAAGTTATTTCTGGGAGCTATGTTCGAGAGGAGATTCCAGATGGCGCACTGGTTGGTTTGCCGGTTTCAGCTGGAACAATCGAGGGACGTGCGCGAGTTATCTTGAAAATGGAAGATGCCGATTTGGAACCAGGGGATATTTTGGTTACGGCTTTTACGGATCCGAGCTGGACACCGCTTTTTGTATCAATCAAGGGTTTGGTTACAGAAGTTGGTGGTGTCATGACGCACGGTGCGGTGATTGCTCGCGAGTACGGATTGCCAGCAGTGGTAGGCGTTGAAGGGGCCACGAAGCTGATTTCAGATGGGCAACGGATTCGAGTGCATGGAACGGAAGGGTATATTGAATTACTGTAAGAAGAGAGGGCGTGATTGCCTTCTTTTTTTACGTGAAAAAGTGAGAATCTGGTTTGAAAATGGAATTTTGATGTTGGGTGATTTTTAGTGTGAAAAGTGTGGTAGAATAGGGACAGATATGAAATTTGGAAGGTGATTTAAAAATGGCGAAAGCTAAGCGCAGTGTGAAATTTATGTGTCAGGAATGTGGTTATGAGTCACCGAAATGGATGGGTAAATGTCCGAATTGTGGGGCTTGGAATCAGATGGTAGAAATGCTTGAGCCAACGAAAAAAGGGCGGTCATCGTTTACGCATACGGATGAAGTATCTGCTGCTGTGCCTATTACGAAAATTACGAGTGATAATGAGCCACGTTTTTTGACGCAGATGCCGGAGCTTAACCGGGTACTTGGCGGCGGGGTTGTGCAAGGCTCGATGGTGCTCGTTGGTGGGGATCCAGGAATCGGAAAATCAACGTTGCTGTTGCAGGTTTCAGCGCAGCTTACGACAACTGGGAAACGGGTGCTTTATATTTCTGGTGAGGAATCGGTGAAACAGACGAAGCTACGAGCAGAGCGATTGGCTGTGACGGGGGACAATTTGTATGTATATGCGGAGACGAACTTGGAGGCGATTCAGCAGACGATTCAGCACGTGAAGCCTGATTTCGTGATTATTGATTCAATTCAGACGATATATCATCCGGATGTGACGAGCGCAGCGGGTAGTGTATCGCAAGTTCGGGAATGTACAGCGGAGTTGATGCGGATTGCCAAAGGTGGAAATATTGCGGTGTTTATCGTAGGGCATGTGACGAAGGAAGGCGCGATTGCTGGACCGAGGTTACTGGAACATATGGTAGATACGGTACTTTATTTTGAAGGGGAGCGACATCATGCTTACCGAATATTGCGGGCAGTGAAGAATCGGTTTGGATCGACGAATGAAATTGGAATTTTTGAGATGCGCGATATTGGGCTGGTGGAAGTCGCGAACCCGTCTGAGGTATTCTTGGAAGAAAGGTTAGACGGTGCTTCGGGTTCAACGGTTGTTGTTTCGATGGAGGGAACGCGGCCGATTTTGGTAGAAATCCAGGCGCTTATTTCGCCGACGATGTTTGGGAATGCGAAACGGATGGCGACCGGGATGGATCACAACAAGGTATCACTAATTATGGCGGTGCTTGAGAAGCGAGTTGGACTATTATTGCAAAATCAGGACGCTTATTTGAAGGCGGCTGGTGGTGTGAAACTGGATGAGCCTGCGATTGATTTGGCAGTGGCAGTGAGTATCGCGTCAAGCTACAATGATAAGCCTACAAAAAATACGGATTGTTTTATCGGCGAAATTGGTTTGACAGGTGAAATTAGAAGGGTTTCGAGGATTGAGCAGCGTGTACAAGAGGCTGCAAAACTGGGCTTTAAGCGAATTTTCATTCCAGCAAATAATCAAGGGGAGTGGAAGCTTCCGAAAGATGTTAGTATTATTGGGGTTACGACGCTTGGTGATGCGTTAAGTAAGGCGTTACCGAAATAATCTATATGCGGGGCTGTTATTTAGTTGAAACAGTCTCGTTTTAATTGCGATATAGGCTTTTTATAGTGTAGAATGAAGAAGTGTAGACATATTTAAAAAGTAGAGAAGGGAGGAGAAATAATGCTGAAATGGGTAATTAGAATTTGTTTTATGATTCTTGGTGGTACGATTGGCGTGATTAATTTGCCGGGGCTTTGGGAAGCTTTTGGCGTTGATCATATTTTTGTCATTAATAATCCCTATACAGACGCTTTGGTTGGTGCACTTATATTTTATCTTATTACTTTTTGGGCGGTGAAGTATGTTGTAGCTGCTCTGAACTGGTTGGAAAATGGGCTTACGAGCACTTCTAACACAGTGATTATTTATGGCGGTCTGGGGCTTATGATTGGCTTAGTGCTTGCTTTTTTTGCAGGAAATGCATTAACGCAGACGAAAATTCCAATTTTGAATTCAGTTGTGCCGATTATTCTGACTTTGGTGCTTGGTTATTTAGGCTTCCGGGTTGGGATTAGTAGACGCGCAGAATGGGGTAATTTATTTGCGAACCGTGGCGTTAAAAAGAAGACTCCTGAGGAAGTGAAGGAGGAGGCTACAGCGGCACGTGAGTACAAGATTCTGGATACGAGTGTTATTATTGATGGCCGGATTGCGGATATTTTGGCGACGGGATTCCTTGATGGTACGATTGTGATTCCTTTATTTGTATTGGCAGAGTTGCAACATATTGCAGATTCGTCGGACACGCTTAAGCGAACACGTGGTCGGCGTGGTTTGGATATTTTGAACCGACTGCAAAAAGAGGAGTCAATTAAGGTCGAGATGTACGAGGGAGATTTTGAGGAAATTTCAGAAGTAGATAGTAAACTTGTGAAACTGGCAAAAGTGATGCAGGGGAAAGTTGTGACGAATGATTATAACTTGAACAAGGTTTGTGAGTTTCAAAATGTCGCGGTTTTGAATATTAATGACTTGGCAAATGCGGTAAAACCTGTTGTGTTGCCAGGTGAGAAGATGACAGTCCTTGTTGTGAAGGATGGTAAGGAGCACAATCAAGGTGTGGCGTATCTAGACGATGGGACGATGATTGTTGTTGAGGATGGTCGCAAGTTTATTAATGAGACGATTCAGGTAGAGGTAACGAGCGTTTTACAAACTTCTGCTGGTCGGATGATTTTTGCGAAACCGGCTTAATTTGTACTTATAGGAGTAATTCTTGATGAAATATGAATTGATTCTTTTGGCCGCGGGTCAGGGAAAACGGATGGAATTAGGACGGAATAAAATGTGGCTGGAGCTTTCGGGTAATGTTTTATTTTTGCATACGATTCGGACGTTTTTAGAAGATGATGCTTGTTGTCGGATTGTGGTTGTGGTCAAGGAAGATGAGTTGGAGTATGTGCGAGCGATGGTTGATGCGCTTCATGTGCAAAAGGAAATTTTGATTGTGATGGGAGGTTCGGAGCGACAGTATAGTGTGGCAAAGGGGCTAGCAGAATGTGGTCAAATCGCGGATGTTGTGTTAGTGCATGACGGGGCGCGACCTTTTGTAGATCAGGCAATGATTGATCGGTTGTTATCGGGAGTTGCTACGCATGGCGCAACAATTTGTGGGATGCCGGTGAAGGATACGATGAAGCGAGTGCATGATGGCATGGTAGAAGAGACGATTGATCGCTCGGTGTTATGGCAAGTGCAGACGCCACAGGCTTTCCGAACGGAGATTTTGAAGCAAGCGCATGAAATTGCAGCAGCTGCAGAATTTTTAGGAACGGATGAGGCGAGTTTAGTGGAGCGGCTTGGCATGACGGTTCATATGGTTGAGGGCAGTTACAATAATATAAAGGTGACAACGCCAGAGGATATTGCTTTTGCGGAAGCGATTTTGCAGGAGAAATGGAGGAATCGGGTATGATTCGAGTGGGGCAAGGATATGACGTGCACCAGTTAGTTGCAGGAAGAAAGTTGATTATTGGTGGGATTGAGATTCCGTATGAGTTAGGTTTACTTGGACATAGTGATGCGGATGTGCTACTGCATACGGTGACTGATGCGGTGATTGGAGCGGTTGGCAAGCGTGATATTGGTCATTTTTTTCCTGATACGGATATGACTTATAAGGATGCCGATTCGGCGGAGTTGCTGACGAAGGTTTGGACGGAAATCGAGGCGGATGGTTATAAGTTGGGCAATATTGATTGTACGATTATAGCGGAGAAACCGAAGATGGCACCTTATGTGGACGCGATGAAAGTTCGGATTGCTGAGCTTTTGCATGCAACGCCAGAACAAGTAAATGTGAAGGCAACGACATCTGAAAAATTAGGATTTACAGGTCGTGGCGAGGGAATTGCAAGCCTTGCTGTTGTACTTTTAGAAAAATAAAGGAGTGGAAAATATGGGTGAAACTAAAAAAGTTCGTGTTCGTTATGCGCCGAGTCCAACTGGGCATTTGCATATTGGCAATGCGCGTACGGCATTATTTAATTATTTGTTTGCAAGACATAATGGTGGGGATTTTGTGATTCGTATTGAGGATACGGATTTGAAAAGAAACATCGAGAATGGTGAGTCGAGTCAGTTGGAGAACTTGGCGTGGCTTGGTATGGATTGGGATGAGGGCGTGGATAAGGGTGGTGAGTACGGACCTTATCGTCAAAGTGAGCGTCAAGAGTTGTACAATCCGCTGATTGAGCAAATTTTAGAAGAAGGTAAGGCGTATAAGTGCTATTGTACGGCTGAGGAGCTGGAAGCAGAACGTGAGGAACAAAAAGCGAACAGCATGATGCCACGTTATAGTGGGAAATGTCGCCATTTGACAGCGGAACAACGTGCGGAAAAAGAAGCGCAAGGCTTAGAGCCAAGTATTCGTTATGCGGTACAGCCGGGCAAGACGTATACGTTCAATGACATGGTAAAAGGTGATGTGTCGTTTGAATCGGACGGTATTGGTGATTTTGTTATCGTGAAAAAAGACGGTATTCCGACGTATAATTTTGCTGTGGCAATTGATGATTATTTAATGGATATGACGCATGTCTTACGTGGCGATGATCATATTTCGAATACACCGAAGCAGTTGATGATTTATGAAGCATTTGGCTGGGAACCGCCTGTTTTTGGTCATATGACGTTGATTGTGAACGAAAGTAAGCGTAAATTGAGTAAGCGTGATGAGTCGATTATTCAGTTTATCGAGCAGTATAAAGATTTGGGTTATTTACCGGACGCGTTGTTTAACTTTGTGGCGATGCTTGGTTGGTCTCCTGAGGGCGAAGAGGAGATTTTCACGAAAGACGAGTTTATCAAAATTTTCGATCCGAAGCGACTGTCAAAATCACCGGCATTGTTTGATACGCATAAATTGACGTGGGTTAACAATCAATATGTGAAGAAATTGGATCTGGATCAAGTTGTGAATTTGAGTTTGCCACATTTGGTGAAGGCGGGGGTTGTTTCGGCGACTGCTGATGCGGATGAGTTGGCTTGGGTTCGTAAACTTGTATCGCTTTACCATGAACAAATGAGTTATGGTGCCGAGATTGTGGAGCTTTCGGCGATGTTCTTTACGGATGACGTGACGTTTGACTTAGAAGAGAAGGAAGTTCTTTCGGGAGAGCAGGTTCCTGATGTTTTGGCTGCTTTTAAAGATGAGATGGCAACGATTGAGCCGTTTGTTGCAGATGAAGTGAAGGCAGCGATTAAACGTGTGCAAAAAGCGACTGGCGCGAAAGGGAAAGGTTTATTCATGCCAATTCGAATCGCAGTTACAGGCGAAATGCACGGACCGGAGTTACCACAGTCAATTGAGGTTTTAGGACGTGAAAAAGTGGTAAATCGCTTGGAAAATCGTTTGAATGAAGCGAAATAATATTTTTGAAGGAGACTTATCTATTTTTATGGATAGGTCTTTTTTTAGGATTTGCTGAAAATAGTGTATAATCAGATTGTTAGGAAATCAGCTTTGGGGGTATGGCAAATGACAGAGAAATCATTAGAATTTAGATATGCGGTGGAGCAGGACGTGCCGCTTATTTTGGAGTTTATTCGAGAGTTAGCAGATTATGAGAAGATGTTGGACCAGGTTGTAGCGACTGAGGAAATGCTCATGGAATGGCTTTTTGTTAAGGAGAAGGCGGAAGTGATTATCGGAGAATATGATGGGGAAACGGTTGGATTTGCGCTTTTTTTCCATAATTTTTCGACGTTTCTTGGGAGAGCAGGGATTTATTTGGAAGACTTGTATGTTCGCCCGACTGCGCGTGGGAAGGGTTTTGGGAAAGCATTTTTGAAGCAGCTGGCGAAGATTGCAGTGGAGCGTGGCTGTGGCAGATTAGAATGGTGGTGCTTGGACTGGAATCAGCCGAGTATTAATTTTTATTTGACGATGGGTGCGGAGCCGATGGAGGATTGGACGGTTTATCGGATTGCTGGAGATACGTTAGTGGACTTGGCACAGTGATACTCGTTTTTAAAAGTAATTTTTGGTGACGGTGTGTATGCTTCTATGGTACAATGATTTTTAATAAGTTAAAATGTTGATGAGAAGAAGTAGGAAATATGGCGGCTTAATAGAGAGAGCTACGATGGCTGGAAGTGGCTTAGCGCGCGTATTCTGAAATGCATCTCGGAATCTTTGCGGGAAAATTGGAGTATCGCAAAGCGGTGACTGACCGTTATTCAATTGAGATAGGTTTAGGGTATAAATTCTTAGTGTGGGACATGGATGGTGCGCGAAACTTCTTTAAAAGGAAGGGAGCACTGAACGGTGTTTTACGCAAATCGAGCGAAAGCGTTTGTAGTTCACCGAATTTGTGGAAGCCGGAAGCGGAGCATACTTTGGTATGTGAGCACTGGAAGTTCACAAGTTCGGTGAAATGCGAACGCTTGCCGCCGATCACTAAGAATGGACCGCTAAACTTGAATCAGAGTGGGACCGCGGATGCCTCTGTATCTAGGGGTCTTTTTTGCGTTTTAATTCGGGGTAGATAAGGAGGGATTACGATGGCTAGTCGCATGAAAGAGGATATGAAATCGGTGCTGGAAAATGATCCGGCGGCGCGCGGGTATGTGGATGCTTTTTTGAATTATCCGGGGTTGCACGCGATTTGGTGGCATAGGTTTGCGAACTTTTTTTATAGACGCGGAATGGTAGTGTTTTCAAAGTGGTTGTCGCAGGTTGCACGCTTTTTGACAAATGTGGAGATTCACCCAGGAGCAACAATTGGAAGGCGGTTATTTATCGATCATGGGGCTGGGATTGTAATCGGTGAAACGGCGGAGATTGGTGATGATGTGATACTTTTCCATGGCGTGACGCTGGGTGGTACGGGAAAACATCAGGGGAAACGCCACCCTACGGTGAAAAATGGAGTGTTAATTTCGGCGGGGGCTAAAATTCTTGGGCCAATCACGATATGTGAGAATGCTAAAGTGGGAGCTGGTGCGGTGGTTATCAAGGATGTACCGCTTGGTGCGACGGTTGTTGGGGTTCCGGCTAAAGTGGTGAGGCTAAATGGACGCGTGACGCAACATACGGAGCCGCAAGTCGCGGAATTGAAGCGCAGGCTTTCTGAAATAGAAGTGGCGTTTGAGGAATTGAAAAATAATACGCAAAAAGGAGAAGATGAACAATGACTTTGCAAATTTTTAATACATTGTCTCGTGAGAAGGAGGCGTTTGTGCCACTGGAGGATGGTAAGGTCAAGATGTATGTTTGTGGGCCGACTGTTTATAATTATATTCATATTGGGAATGCGCGACCGATTATTGTGTTTGATACAGTGCGCCGTTATTTGACGTATCGCGGTTTTGATGTGAATTTTGTGTCAAATTTTACGGATGTGGATGATAAATTAATTCGCGCAGCGCATGAGTTGGAACTTACAGTGCCTGAGGTTGCGGAGCGTTTTATTGGAGCTTACTTTGAGGATGTACATCAGCTGAATGTGCGCGATGCGAATGTACATCCGCGTGTGACACAGGATATGGATGATATTATTGCTTTTATTAATGCGTTGATTGAGAAGGGATATGCATATGAATCGGCGGGTGATGTGTATTTTCGGACGAAGCAATTTAAGGAATATGGCAAATTGTCGCAGCAACCATTAGATGAGTTACAGCACGGTGCTCGTGTGGAGGCTAATGATCGTAAGGAGGATCAGCTTGATTTTACGTTGTGGAAGGCAGCAAAACCTGGTGAGATTTCATGGGAAAGTCCTTGGGGTGATGGGCGTCCAGGATGGCATATTGAATGCTCGGCGATGGCTCGGAAATATCTCGGGGACACGATTGATATTCATGCAGGTGGACAAGATTTGATTTTCCCACATCATGAGGATGAGATTGCGCAGTCGGAGGCGTTGACGGGGAAACAGTTCGCAAAATACTGGATGCATAATGGTTACATGAACATTGATGGAGAAAAAATGTCGAAGTCGCTGGGGAATTTTATTACGTTGCATGAGGTTTTGGAAAAGCATAATGCAAATGTGGTGCGATTTTTCATGCTGTCTGTGCATTATCGGCGACCAATTTCTTACAGTGAGGCATTGCTTGCAGATGCGGAAAACGGATTGGATCGTTTGCGGACGGCGTATCAGAATGTGGACCATCGGATTCAGGTGGCGGATGAGGATTATTCTGGGACACCAGAAGAGGATGACTGGTTGGAGCAGTTGACGGAGTTGATGCATCAATTTGAAGATGAGATGGATGATGATTTTAATACGGCAAATGCGATTTCGGTCTTTTTCGAATTGGCGAAACGGGCCAATATTTATTTGACGAATGAGCGGATTTCGATTACGGTTTTGCGTGAATTTTTAGGGATGATGACATTGTTTGCGGATGTGCTTGGATTTAAGCTGGACGTGGATGCCGGGGAACATGATTTGAGTGATGCGGAGATTGAGGATTTAATTGAAGAGAGGATTCAGGCGCGGAATGAGCGTGATTTCGCGAGATCGGATGAGATTCGTGATATGTTGAAAGAAAAGCAGATTATTTTGGAAGATACGGCTCAAGGTACGCGCTGGAAAAGGGGTTAATGAATGGCGATTGTGAAGGATTATAAACAATTAAATGGTTTGGCGCTGGCTTATATGGGTGACTCGATATATGAACGTCATATTCGTGAATTATTGTTAGCGGAAGGAAAAACAAAACCAAATCATTTGCATAAAACGGCGACGCAATACGTTTCGGCGAAGGCTCAGGCTTATATTTTACAGACGATGTATGCTGCTGGATTTTTGACGGAGGAAGAAGATCGAATTGCAAAACGTGGGCGTAATGCGAAGTCGAATAGTGTGCCGAAAAACACGGATTTGCAGACGTACAATTTGTCATCGGCTTTTGAAGCGGTGATTGGGTATTTATATTTAGGTGGCGAATCGGAGCGCTTAGACGAGTGGTTAGATTTGGCAACGGAAATTATAAAGGCGAAATAAGGAGGCAATGGCAAAATGGAGCAAGGTCAAGAGTGGATTGCTGGGCGGAATCCGGTAAGTGAAGTTTTAAAATCAGAGCGTGATATCCATAAAATTCTCATTGCGGAAGGCTCGCAAAAGGGAAGCATGCAACAGATTATTGGCGCGGCAAAGGAGCGCAAAATTCAAGTACAAATCGTGCCAAAATCGAAAATCGATAAATTAGTGGACGGTTCGCATCAAGGTGTGGTGGCACAAGTGGCGGCTTATCAGTATGCAGAATTAGACGATCTTTTTGCAAAGGCGGAAGAACGAGGAGAAATGCCGTTTTTCATGATTTTGGATGAGTTGGAGGATCCGCATAACTTGGGATCGATTATGCGGACGGCGGATGCTGTTGGTGCGCACGGGATTATTATTCCGAAGCGCCGATCAGTTGGCTTGACTCAAACGGTTGCCAAGGCTTCAACGGGAGCAATTGAGCATATTCCAGTGGTGCGTGTGACGAATATTAGCCGTACAATGGAAGATTTGCAGAAGCGAGGCTTGTGGATTTTTGGTACGGATGCAAGTGGGAGCAGTGATTACCGGACGATGGATGCGAATATGCCACTGGCGCTTGTGATTGGTAGCGAGGGCTTTGGAATGAGTCGCCTTGTTCGAGAAAAATGTGATTTCCTTGTACATTTACCGATGCGTGGTGCGGTGACCTCATTGAATGCCTCGGTTGCTGCGAGTATTTTGATGTATGAGATATATCGTAAGCGTCTACCGCTCGGTGAATAAAGATGAATCGCGTTATGCTGGTGGATGGCTATAATGTTATTGGAGCATGGCCTGAATTAGCGCGCTTGAAAGCCGGAGATTTAGAGTCGGCACGCAATCAACTAGTGGAGTGGATGGCGGAATACCAGAGTTACACTGGCTACCGAGTGATTGTTGTGTTTGACGCTCAATACGTTCGTGCTAGAGAGCGGAAATATAAGAAAAATAAAGTTGAAATTGTATTTACAAAAGAAGATGAGACGGCAGATGAATACATTGAACAAAAAGCAATCGAATATAAAAATGTTAAAACGCAAGTCATGGTTGCAACGAGTGATTATACGGAACAGTGGGCGATTTTTGGTCAAGGAGCATTGCGGGTCTCTGCACGTGAATTAGTCTTTGAAATTAAGGAAATGGCGCATCAAATCAGTCGTAAAGTAAAGAAAATACAGGAAAATCAGCCTAAAACGGGCTTAAATATCGATTTTGAAACAATTCAGGCTTTGGAAAAGTTACGAAGAGGACGAAAATAGTCATTGACGAGTGCTGGAAAACCCTTGTATAATGAGGTTTACAAAGAAAATACGGAGCGCGATAAAAGGAGGCTTTCTGAAGGTTCCATTGAAAACAAATGACAGTAAACAAGCAGAGATGAGAATGTTGCAGCTCGCGAGATCAGGCGATACATTGGCTATGGAGCATTTTTTCAAGGCATATCAGTCTATCATTTATTGGAAAGCCACACAGTATTTTTTACAAGGTGCGGAGCGCGATGATTTGATTCAAGAAGGTATGATTGGATTGTTCAAAGCGATTCGAGATTACAAGGAAGACAGAGAGGCATCGTTTCGGTCATTTGCGGAGATTTGTATCAATCGGCAAATATTATCGGCTGTCAAGCGTTCAATGCGTCAGAAGAATTATGCGCTGAATAGTTCGGTTTCGATAGATACACCAGTAGAAGATGGCGATGAGATCGACTGGACGCTACTCGATGTGATTTCAGAAAAAGAAGCGATGACCCCTGAAGATTTTCTTATTCAAAATGAGAAATTAGAAGGCATCGCGCAGAAATTAAAAGAAGTGACAAGTGATTTTGAGCGCGAAGTCCTATATCAATATTTAGAAGGAAAAAGCTATCAAGAAATGGCGACATATTTCAATAAAAAAGAAAAAGCGATTGATAATGCGATTCAGCGGGTAAAGAAAAAGATGATGAAACAAGTCGATGAATCGCTCTAATGAATTATTTAGGGGTGCTGCATTTCTAGTTGTCTAGTTCCGCGCGCCAGCTTTTCGGAATTTGTTGTGGGTCTTAGGAAGCGTTCTGAGATTCCTTACCCTAACAAATTCTGTCAAAGCTAACGGGCACGCTCCGCATTTCTATCTTGACTCAAAAGACCATCTAATGGTATATTATTATAGATGTAAAGTGTTGAATGGAGATTTCGACGCTAAAAGCATAGAAATAAGCGGAGTTGATTGTGATTATGAAGAAGAAAACATCACTTGCCTGTTCAGAGTGTGGATCACGAAACTATTCCATCGGTGTCGGCGGTACAGCGCGAACAGAACGGTTAGAAGTGAAGAAATTTTGCAGACACTGTAATAAGCATACACTTCATCGTGAAACAAAATAGTGGATTTGGAGGGGTATAACATGTCAGCAGTTTCAAAATTTTTCCGTAATGTGAAGTCTGAAATGGGCAAGGTTACTTGGCCGACTGGGAAAGAGCTAAGAACTTATACGATTACTGTAATCATTGCCGTAGCTTGTATGGCTGTGTTCTTTATGGTTGTGGACTTTTTAATCGAGATGCTTATTCAGTTTATGCTATAATACTAGGCTTTTTTTACAAAGAATGTTATAATACAATTATTGAGATAGAACCCGGGACGCTTTTCGGGTTTTTTATTTTGGGTTGTTTTTGAACCTGAAATTAAATATCAAAAGGAGGATGACCCCAATTTGGTGGCGGTCAAATGAGACTAATGGAAAAAAGTTGGTATGTTGTACACACCTATTCTGGCTATGAAAATAAAGTCAAAGCAAACCTTGAAAAACGTGTGGAATCAATGGGTATGTCGGATAAAATTTTCCGTGTCATGGTTCCCGAAGAAGAAGAAACAGAAGTGAAAAATGGTAAAACAAAGACGTTGAAGCGTAAAGTGTTCCCAGGTTATGTACTTGTTGAGATTATTATGACCGATGATTCGTGGTATGTCGTCCGTAATACACCTGGCGTAACGGGCTTCGTTGGCTCAGCAGGTGCAGGTTCGAAACCTACTGCGTTACTACCAGAAGAAGCGGATCGCATTCTGAAGAGCATGGGCATGAATGAACGCCGTCAAGAAGCGGATTTCGAGCTTGGTGAGACAGTGATGGTCAAAGAAGGGCCGTTTGCTGAGTTCTCTGGTAAAGTAGAAGAAATCGACAATGACAAGGCAAAAGCGAAAGTTATGGTAAACATGTTTGGTCGCGAAACACCAGTTGAAGTGGATTTCGATCAAATCGAAAGACTGTAAGACGCATGAGTTTTGGTCTAACTGCAGCCATCGTCTCAGCCTTAATAGTAGTCATAGGAGTTATTGCGATGTTTATCTGCGGCTCGATAATATGGCGCGCACTAAAAAAATAAGAGAGGCTTGGATGCGTGTGTATCCGGTTTTCAGCGTGTCGACAAACACTCATTTTCGTCGTTAAAAACTCCATTCCAGTGCTCACGTACTCCAGTACGCTCCGCGCCGGTACTCGCTTTTGCCTAGAAACTAAGCATTTGTCAACACGCTGAAGTTTGGCGACAAATTTATATGAGTTAGTTTTTCTACAGTCTGAGGCTTGGATGCGTGTGTATCCGAGTCTTTCTTTATTCTAAAGGAGGTATTTTGTGAATGGTGTCTAGTGGAGAATACGCCAAGTCGATTTATCTGCAACTAAAAAGTATTGCATCGCTTTATGACATTGACTTTCATCTCTATTTCAAAAACTCTGGCGGATTTGGTGAGCTCTGCATGGATTGGAATGAGGAGGAGGGGTATCTTTTATACGGTGATGAACGTGGCGAAATGGTAAGCTTATTCAAAACACAGGATTTCAACATTTTCAAATATGAAGTTTTTCTCCACCTAGCTTTTCGAATGGGGCTAGAATACGAGCTGAAACATCGCGATCTTACTTAATATTCGCAAAAATGAGGATGATTTATACGGCGATACAAGAAAACGCGCTTTTGAAGAGACGATTAGACTCTTAAGGGCAATAGACGATGGTTGGGCCAAAAATGCAGCCACTCATTACACCGAATACCTCAATATGTGGCGAACTAAGAAAAATGTTCGATATGATTTTGACACCGCGACATTTATATGTAGATAAATTTTAAAACGTAAAAAAATCTTGCAATACAGCGAGCTTAATGTTATTCTATATGAGGTACAATTTGTGCTGTTTTAACGTGGGAGGGGAAATGATTAACCCCATTAAACCACATCACGGACTTAAGGAGGTGTGTCTCGTGGCTAAAAAAGTAATCAAAGAGGTAAAATTGCAAATTCCAGCAGGTAAAGCTAATCCAGCTCCACCAGTTGGTCCAGCACTAGGTCAAGCGGGTGTAAACATTATGGGATTCTGTAAGGAGTTCAATGCGCGCACAAGCGATCAAGCTGGTCTAATTATTCCTGTTGTGATTTCTGTGTATGAAGATCGTTCTTTCACATTCATCACTAAAACTCCGCCAGCAGCAGTCTTGCTTAAAAAAGCAGCTAAAGTTGAAAAAGGATCAGGTGAACCAAACCGTAATAAAGTTGCGGTTGTGAAACGTGCTCAAGTACAAGAAATCGCTGAATTAAAAATGCCGGATCTAAACGCTGCAAATGTTGAATCTGCAATGCGTATGGTTGAAGGTACTGCGCGCAGCATGGGTATTACAATCGAAGACTAATACCAATCATGTATTACGCGTATCAGGAATAAGAAAAAGAACAACTGAACGAAGCGGGTCGAACCGTTTATCATATTTAGAATAATACGTTCATCTTTTCTTATTTCAAATCAGGTCTCGCATCTGATTTACGTGGGAGGAAATTCCGATATAACCACAGAATAGGAGGAAAAAAGAATGGCTAAGAAAGGTAAAAAGTATCAAGACGCTGTCAAGCTAATCGATACTGACAAAGCTTATTCCGTTGAAGAAGCTGTCGAACTTGCTCAAAAAGCAGACTTCGCTAAATTCGATGCAACTGTTGAAGTAGCATTTCGTTTAGGCGTTGACCCTAAAAAAGCAGATCAACAAATCCGCGGCGCTGTTGTACTTCCGAATGGAACAGGTAAAACACAACGCGTATTAGTATTTGCAAAAGGCGAAAAAGCAAAAGAAGCTGAGGCTGCTGGCGCTGATTACGTTGGAGAAGGCGATTACGTAACTAAAATTAACCAAGGTTGGTTTGAATTTGACGTTATCGTAGCAACACCTGATATGATGGGTGAAGTTGGTAAATTAGGCCGTGTCTTAGGACCAAAAGGTTTAATGCCAAACCCTAAAACAGGAACAGTAACAATGGACGTAACAAAAGCAGTGAACGAAATCAAAGCTGGTAAAGTAGAATACCGCGTTGACAAGTCTGGTAATGTCCACACTGCGATTGGTAAAGTATCATTTGATGCTGCTAAGCTTGTTGAGAACTTCCGTACAATTAACGATGTTCTTCAAAAAGCAAAACCTGCTGCGGCTAAGGGAGTATATGTAAAAAACGTAACCGTTACAACTACATTTGGTCCTGGTGTTAAAGTAGATCCATCTTCATTCTAAGTTTTTCTTAGGATTGAGCTTGACGGCGTGATTCTATTTTGGTAGAATAGCAAAGTCGAAACAAAACAGAATATCCTAACCGTAGACAGCAGGCGCGTCTTGTACGCTTAATTTTGCCCGCCGAGGATTTTGAAAGTTAGATTCATTGTGAACTTAACTTGTGAACCCCTCACGTCTACGGTGTGAGGGGTTTCTTATATGCTTTAGGGTCGTTTTTACGGCTTTAGAACAATCACGATGGAGGTGGAAAACAAAGATGAGTAAAATTTTAGAATTGAAACAAGGTGCTGTTAATGAAATCACTACGAAATTCAAAGACAGTGCTTCTACAGTAATCGTTGACTATCGCGGTTTAACAGTTGCTGAAATCACCGAATTACGTAAACAATTACGTGAAGCTGGTATTGATTTTAAAGTATACAAGAACTCGTTAATGCGTCGTGCTGCTGAGGCTGCGGGCTTAGAAGGTTTAAACGAAGTATTGACAGGTCCTAGCGCGATCGCTTTCAGTAATGAAGACGTTGTTGCTCCTGCTAAAATTATTCATGAATTTGCGGAGAAACATGAAGCACTAGAAATTAAAGCTGGTATCATCGAAGGTAAAGTATCTTCAGTTGAAGATGTTAAAGCACTTGCTTCTCTACCATCACGCGAAGGTTTACTATCTATGCTGCTTAGCGTACTTCAAGCTCCAGTTCGTAACTTGGCACTTGCAACAAAAGCTGTTGCAACCCAAAAAGAAGAACAAGGCGCTTAATTTTCAAACCGGTGACTCTTCACCAACAACCAAATCGGCATAGACCGAAAATTATATTATAATGGAGGAATTTCAAAATGGCTTTAAACATTGAAGAAATCATTGCTTCCGTAAAAGAAGCAACTGTACTAGAATTAAACGATTTAGTAAAAGCAATCGAAGAAGAATTTGGCGTAACTGCTGCTGCTCCTGTAGCTGCTGGTGCTGCTGCTGGTGGCGCTGCTGCCGCTGAACAAACTGAATTTACAGTAGAACTAGCTTCTGCTGGAGATCAAAAAATCAAAGTTATCAAAGTGGTTCGTGAAATCACTGGTCTTGGCTTGAAAGAAGCTAAAGAAGTTGTAGATAACGCTCCTAAAGCTCTTAAAGAAGGCGTTTCTAAAGAAGAAGCAGACGAAATCGTTGCTAAACTTGAAGAAGTTGGCGCTAACGTAGCTGTTAAGTAATAAAAGTTGAACGTGCCCGTCAGCTTCGACAGAAATTGTTAGGGGCGAATGAATGTTCATTTCATTCACAACTCATATTGTGGTTCTAAGGAATCATAAAACGCTTCCTAAGAACCACAACAAATTTCCAAGAAGCTGGCACGCGAAACTAGAGATGAAGAGCACCAAATTAGCCTTACGCTGATCTGGCGCTCTTCTTTTTTTATACATAGAAAGGTGGCGAAAAAACATGAGCAATAAACATTACTATACGAAAAATAGCGATTTGGATCATAGCCGCAAAACATGGGCTTTCGAATTGCGTGGAAACTCGATTAAATTCATCAGTGACGCTGGTGTTTTCTCTAAAACGACGGTTGATTTCGGATCGCGCCTTTTGATTGAGAGTTTTGAAGCGAGTGATGCGGCAGGGAAGATGCTAGATGTCGGTTGTGGATATGGTCCGATTGGCTTAGCTTTTGCGAAAAGTTATCCTGATGCGCAAGTCGATATGATTGATGTGAACGACCGTGCGCTGGAATTATCTGCGGAAAACGCGGCGAATAATGGGCTGACGAATGTCCGTGTGTTCGAGAGTTCGGTATATGACGGTGTGAAAGATGCTGATTATACGGATATTATTAGTAATCCTCCAATTCGAGCGGGTAAAAAAATTGTGCATGAGATTTTGGCTGGGAGTTTTGAGCGACTAAAAACAGGTGGTAGCTTGTGGATCGTCATTCAGAAAAAACAAGGTGGGCCTTCTGCGATGGCGAAAATGGAAGAGGTTTTCGGAAATGTGGAAGTAGTTGCAAAGGATAAAGGTTATTTTATTTATCGGAGTATGAAAGAATGATTATCGCTTCTATAATAAATGAAAAGTTATTATCTAGCTCAATGGATAATAGCTTTTTAATTTTCTAAAAAATAATAGTGTAACAGAATTAACGGCTCAAAGCGGTGAAATCAAAAAAGGATATCTTGTGTTTCTGGTGTGTATAGATAAATATATAGCAGAATTTGATTATTTCAACAGGAAGATAAACGCAACTAGGCTCTAATCATTGACGCCATCTTTTCATTATGATATTATAGTAAGATGCCAAAAGAATCGATATCACCATATTTGTTGGTGCGTACGCGAGGAATTGCAGTTTTAGCCTGTTTGGTTCACATAGCAAGAAAATAGTGGTTTTCTTTGAGGAGCCCACTTTCTTTTTGTCTTTTTTAGGTATTTTTGCCAAGTTCCATTGTACTATTTTTGTTGCAATGTGCTTAATAAATTTAGTTTATTTGAGAGGGTGAATGAGTTGTCAGGTCAACTAGTTCAGTACGGAAGACATCGCCAACGTAGAAGTTTCGCTCGTATTAGTGAAGTGTTGGAGTTGCCAAACTTAATCGAGATTCAATCGAAGTCCTACCAGTGGTTTTTGGATGAGGGATTACGTGAAATGTTCCGCGATATTTCTCCAATTGAGGATTTTGCTGGGAATTTGTCACTAGAATTTATCGACTACAATTTGGGAGATCCGAAATATTCAGTAGAAGAGTCGAAAAATCGTGATGCGAATTATGCAGCGCCATTGCGTGTAAAGTTACGTCTTATCAATAAAGAGACGGGCGAAGTGAAAGATCAGGAAGTATTCATGGGCGATTTCCCGCTTATGACCGAGATGGGTACATTTGTTATTAATGGTGCCGAGCGTGTTATTGTATCGCAATTAGTACGTTCTCCGGGTGTTTATTTTAACGGGAAACTCGACAAAAATGGTAAAAAAGGTTTTGGTTCTACTGTCATCCCTAACCGTGGAGCGTGGCTTGAGTATGAAACAGACGCCAAAGATGTTGTTCATGTGAGAATCGATCGGACGCGTAAATTACCAGTTACTGTTCTTTTACGTGCGCTAGGATTCGGTTCCGATAGCGAAATTCTGGAATTAATCGGGGAGAATGACTACTTACGCAACACACTTGAGAAAGATAATACCGATAATGCGGACAAAGCATTGCTTGAAATTTACGAGCGCTTACGTCCTGGTGAACCACCAACAGTTGAAAATGCGAAGAGCTTGCTCGTATCCCGCTTTTTTGATCCAAAACGTTATGATTTAGCGAATGTTGGTCGTTACAAAATCAACAAAAAAGTGCATTTGAAGAATCGACTATTTAACCAAACGCTTGCTGAAACGTTAGTTGATCCAGAGACTGGTGAAATTATCGCGTCTAAAGGTGAAATTTTAGATCGTCGTAAATTAGATGCTATTATTGATAATCTTGAAAATGGCGTTGGGTTCCGTACACTTCGTCCAACTGGTGGTGTGATGGAAGATAGCGTGGTTGTTCAATCTATCAAAATTTATGCACCGAACAGTGAAGAAGAAAAAATTATCAATGTGATTGGTAATGCCTACATCGATGAGAGCGTAAAACACATTACGCCAGCCGATATTATTTCTTCTATCAGTTATTTCTTCAACTTACTTCACGGAGTAGGGGACACAGATGATATTGACCATCTTGGTAACCGTCGTTTGCGTTCAGTTGGGGAACTTTTACAAAATCAGTTCCGTATTGGTTTATCACGTATGGAACGTGTTGTTCGTGAGCGTATGTCGATTCAAGACATGAGTACGGTAACACCTCAACAATTAATTAATATTCGTCCAGTAGTGGCGTCCATTAAAGAATTCTTTGGTAGCTCGCAGTTATCACAATTCATGGACCAAACGAATCCATTGGCCGAATTGACGCATAAACGTCGTCTTTCAGCGCTTGGCCCCGGTGGTTTGACGCGTGAACGTGCTGGTTATGAAGTACGTGACGTGCATTATTCTCACTATGGTCGTATGTGTCCGATTGAAACGCCTGAGGGCCCGAATATTGGACTGATTAACTCCTTGTCATCATTTGCAAAAGTGAACAAGTTTGGTTTTATTGAAACACCATATCGTCGTGTTGATCCAGAAACGAACCGTGTAACAGATACGATTGACTATCTGACTGCAGACGAAGAAGATAACTACGTAGTGGCGCAAGCGAACTCCAAATTGGATGAGCTTGGTACTTTTACAGAAGAAGAAGTTATGGCACGTTTCCGTTCTGCCAATTTAGCTGTTGAAAAAGAGCGTATCGATTACATGGATGTATCGCCAAAACAAGTAGTTTCGGTTGCGACGGCATGTATTCCGTTCCTTGAAAATGATGACTCCAACCGTGCGCTAATGGGAGCCAACATGCAACGTCAAGCTGTACCGCTTCTTAATCCGGAAGCGCCAATCATCGGAACAGGTATGGAACACGTTTCTGCCCGCGATTCTGGTGCTGCTGTCGTTTGTAAACATGATGGTCTTGTAGAACACGTAGAAGCTAGAGAAATCTGGGTTCGTCGTATTTCCGAAGTGGATGGCAAAGAAGTTAGCGGGGGCATTGATAAATATACGCTGCGCAAATTTGTTCGTTCGAATCATGGTACGTGTTACAACCAATCTCCAAACGTTGCAGAAGGAGACCGCGTAACAAAAGGTGAAATCCTTGGTAACGGTCCTTCAATGGATTCCGGAGAGCTTGCTTTAGGTCGTAATGTTCTTGTAGCATTCATGACTTGGGATGGTTACAACTATGAGGATGCAATCATTATGAGTGAACGTCTTGTAAAAGATGATGTCTACACGTCGATTCATATTGAAGAATTTGAATCAGAAGCGCGTGATACAAAACTCGGACCTGAGGAAATGACGCGTGATATTCCAAACGTTGGGGAAGACGCATTGCGTGACCTTGATGAACGCGGTGTTATCCGTGTCGGAGCAGAAGTAAAAGACGGCGACTTGCTCGTTGGTAAAGTAACACCAAAAGGGGTTACAGAATTAACAGCAGAAGAACGTCTACTACACGCTATATTCGGTGAAAAAGCGCGTGAAGTTCGCGATACATCATTGCGCGTACCACATGGCGGTGACGGTATTGTCCTTGACGTGAAAATCTTTACACGTGAAGCAGGCGATGAGTTACCACCAGGTGTAAACCAACTCGTTCGTGTTTATATCGTTCAAAAACGTAAAATTCATGAAGGCGATAAAATGGCCGGACGTCATGGAAATAAAGGGGTTATCTCTCGTATTTTACCAGAAGAAGATATGCCATTTATGCCAGACGGAACGCCAGTAGATATCATGCTTAACCCGCTAGGTGTACCATCACGGATGAATATTGGACAAGTACTTGAGCTTCATTTAGGTATGGCAGCTCGTTACCTCGGCATTCACATCGCGACACCAGTATTTGACGGCGCGAATGATGAAGATGTATGGAGTACAGTTGCCGAATCCGGTATGGCACCAGATGCGAAAACAACGCTTTATGATGGACGTACAGGTGAACCATTCGATAATCGTATTTCTGTCGGTATTATGTACATGATTAAACTTGCCCACATGGTTGATGATAAATTACATGCTCGTTCAACTGGGCCTTACTCACTAGTAACACAACAACCACTAGGCGGTAAAGCACAGTTCGGTGGACAACGTTTCGGAGAGATGGAAGTTTGGGCACTAGAAGCATATGGTGCCGCTTATACACTTCAAGAAATCCTAACGATTAAATCTGATGACGTGGTTGGACGTGTGAAAACATACGAAGCCATTGTTAAAGGAGAAAGCATTCCAGAACCAGGCGTACCAGAATCCTTCAAGGTATTAATTAAAGAGCTTCAAAGTCTAGGAATGGACGTAAAAATCCTCTCCGCTGACAAAGAAGAAATTGAATTACGCGACCTAGAAGACGAAGAATTCGGCGCTCAAAACGACGCTTTCAACATCGTATCCGAGCCAGCAAAACCAGCAGGAATAATAGACTCGAATCAATAATAAAAAGCTGAAAGAGCCCGTTAGCCTCGACAGAAATTGTTAGAGGGCGGAGTTGAAACCCGCATTTGGTTTTTGCGGAGGCCACGAAATTTCCGAGAGGCTGGATCTTGAAGCTGGATTCAGAGATAAAAAGCTGAACGCACTGTTTTCTTATAGGAAACAGTGCCAGATGCTGAATATAGAACATGAATAACAAAAACGCTAGACGAGTAGAATGCCAAACCTGTTTTTGCACTTTCGGGTAAGATGTAGATTCTGCTTCACGCAAATCGAGCGAAAGCGGTTGTATTTCGTCAATTTTGTGGAAGCCGGAAGCGGAGTGTACTCGTGTACATGAGAACCGGAAGTCTGCAAAATTGGCGGAATGCGATCGCTTGCCGCCGATTTATTTGGAATAGGCTACTCGCTAGAATTTAGGAGGTAGACCAGTGTTAGATGTGAAAAATTTTGAGTATATGAAAATAGGTCTTGCGTCTCCAGATAAAATTCGTTCATGGTCACACGGAGAAGTTAAAAAACCAGAAACAATCAACTATCGTACGCTGAAACCTGAGCGCGATGGTTTGTTCTGTGAAAGAATCTTCGGACCAATGAAAGACTGGGAATGTTCTTGTGGGAAATACAAACGTGTTCGCTATAAAGGCGTTGTTTGTGACCGTTGTGGCGTTGAAGTTACGAAGTCCAAAGTTCGTCGTGAGCGTATGGGACACATCGAACTAGCTGCACCGGTAACACATATTTGGTACTTTAAAGGTATTCCGAGCCGTATGGGACTTGCGCTTGATATGTCACCGCGAGCATTGGAGGAAGTTATCTATTTTGCTTCCTATGTTGTAACAGAACCAGGCGATACACCGCTTGAAAAGAAACAATTGCTTTCTGAAAAAGAGTATCGCGTTTACCGTGAGAAATATAGCCAATCATTCCAAGCCGGAATGGGCGCAGAAGCAATCAAAAAACTTCTATCAGACATTCAGCTTGAAAAAGAAGTTGATGGCTTGAAAGAAGAATTGAAATCGGCACAAGGGCAACGTAGAACTCGCGCAATCCGCCGTTTAGAAGTTCTAGAAGCGTTTCGTCATTCTGGCAATGATCCAAGTTGGATGGTTCTTGACGTGCTTCCAGTTATCCCACCAGAAATCCGCCCAATGGTTCAACTTGAAGGTGGACGTTTTGCGACAAGTGATTTGAATGACCTTTATCGCCGCGTAATTAACCGGAATAATCGTCTGAAACGCTTACTTGATTTAGGTGCGCCTAACATCATCGTGCAGAATGAAAAACGGATGCTCCAAGAAGCAGTGGATGCTTTGATTGATAATGGTCGTCGTGGTCGTCCTGTAACAGGGCCGGGTAATCGTCCGTTGAAATCACTATCTCACATGCTTAAAGGGAAGCAAGGTCGTTTCCGTCAAAACTTGCTAGGTAAACGTGTCGATTATTCTGGTCGTTCCGTTATCGTCGTAGGTCCTAACCTGAAAATGTACCAATGTGGGCTTCCAAAAGAGATGGCTCTTGAACTATTCAAGCCTTTCGTTATGAAAGAATTGGTAGGTCGTGGTCTTGCTCATAACATTAAGAGTGCAAAACGCAAAATCGAACGCTCTTCTCCTGAAATTTGGGATGTATTAGAAGAAGTTATTCGTGAGCATCCAGTGTTACTTAACCGTGCCCCTACTTTGCATAGACTAGGTATCCAAGCTTTCGAACCAACACTTGTTGAAGGACGTGCAATTCGTCTGCATCCGCTAGTATGTACAGCTTATAACGCCGATTTTGATGGTGACCAAATGGCTGTCCATGTTCCACTATCTGCGGAAGCGCAAGCAGAAGCGCGTATTTTGATGCTCGCTGCTCAAAACATTTTGAACCCGAAAGATGGTAAACCAGTTGTAACGCCTTCTCAAGATATGGTACTAGGTAACTACTACTTGACGCTTGAACGTGAAGGTACGGTTGGTGAAGGTACAGTATTCACAGATATTAACGAAGCGCAATTAGCATACCAAAACGGCTATGTTCATTTGCACTCACGTATTGCGGTTGTTGCAGGCTCGATTGACAACGAAAGATTTACTGACGAACAACGTAAGCAATTACTAATCACAACAGTTGGTAAGCTGATTTTCAATACCATTTTGCCGACTACATTCCCATATATTAACGAACCTACAAATTATAATCTAGAAGTTGAAACACCTAAGAAATATTTCGTAGATACAGGCGTTGATGTGAAAAAACATATTCAAGAACAAGAAATTGTCGACCCGTTCAAGAAAAAAATCTTAGGAAACATCATCGCGGAAGTCTTCAAAAAGTTCCATATCACAGAAACATCTCGCATGCTTGACCGCATGAAAGATTTAGGTTTCAAAATCTCTACAAAAGCTGGTATGACAGTTGGTATTGCGGATATTTTGACGCTTGAAGAAAAGCATGACATTCTTGATGAAGCGCATGATAAAGTGGAGAAAATTACGAAAACATTCCGCCGTGGTCTGATTACAGATGACGAAAGATATGAACGTGTTATCGGTGTTTGGAATGAAGCGAAAGATGTTATTCAAGGAAAACTAATCTTGAGTTTGGATCGCTTAAATCCAATTTTCATGATGCAAGATTCCGGAGCTCGTGGTAATATTTCCAACTTTACACAGCTTGCGGGAATGCGTGGTCTGATGGCAGATCCATCTGGACGTATCGTAGAACTTCCAATCACATCGAATTTCCGTGAAGGATTGACAGTTTTGGAATACTTTATCTCGACGCATGGTGCGCGTAAAGGTCTTACTGATACAGCCCTTAAAACAGCCGATTCAGGTTATCTTACTCGTCGTCTCGTTGATGTGGCGCAAGATGTTATCATTCGTGAATACGATTGTGGCACTGACCGTGGTCTTGAAATCCAAGCTATCCGTGAAGGTACAGAAATCATCGAAGCATTGGAAGAACGTTTGGAAGGTCGCTATGCTCGTAAATCAATTAGACATCCAGAAACTGGCGAAGTGATTGTTGCTGAAAATGACTTGATAACAGAAGAGAAATCGCGTCGTGTTGTAGAAGCTGGAATTGAGCAAGTAACGATCCGTTCCGCGTTTACATGTAATACAAAACACGGAGTATGTAAAAAATGTTACGGTAAAAACTTGGCAACAGGAACAGAAGTCGAAGTTGGGGAAGCAGTTGGTATTATCGCTGCACAATCTATCGGGGAACCAGGTACACAGCTTACTATGCGTACGTTCCATACAGGTGGGGTAGCCGGAGATGATATCACGCAAGGTCTTCCACGTATCCAAGAGATTTTTGAAGCACGTAATCCTAAAGGTCAAGCGATTATTACCGAAGTTGAAGGTGAAGTTGTTTCTATTGAAGAAGCACGCGATCGTCAACAAGAAATCGTGATACAAGGTAAAGATGAAGACCGTCGTAGCTACAGTATTCCTTATACTGCACGCCTTCGTGTCAAAGTTGGAGACATTGTTGATCGTGGAGAAGCGTTGACAGAAGGTTCAATTGATCCGAAAGCATTGATTCGCGTTCGTGACGTTCTTTCCGTACAAGAATACCTACTTGCTGAGGTACAAAAAGTTTACCGGATGCAAGGGGTTGAAATCGGCGATAAACACGTTGAGGTTATGGTTCGTCAAATGCTACGTAAAATCCGTGTGATGGATACTGGTGATACAAACATCTTACCAGGTACATTAATGGATGTGCATACATTTACTGAGTCAAACCGTGACGCATTACTTGCCGGTAAACAACCAGCAACTGGACGCCCAGTATTGCTAGGTATTACAAAAGCATCCCTTGAAACAGACTCCTTCTTGTCTGCCGCATCATTCCAAGAAACAACACGAGTTCTTACAGATGCAGCGATCAAAGGTAAAACCGATGAACTACTCGGCTTGAAAGAAAATGTTATCCTAGGTAAACTGATTCCAGCCGGTACAGGTATTCACCACTACCGCAAACTGAAATCATCCGTACTAGGAAAAGAGCAAGAAGTTGCTGAACTAGAGGAATCGAAACACTTATAATTAGATGCTGACCGCGCCGGTTCAGACCTGAAAGAACTTGCAGCCGCCGAAATGAAAATCCGCTTTTGATTTTTGCGTAGGTGGAGAAAGTTCCGAAGGTTTGGCGCGAGAAGCTCGATAACCCAAGATGCTAAGTGTGCCCGTTAGGCCTGAAAAAGTTTGGAACCGCCGAAGTAAAAGTCCGCATTTGACTTTTGCGTAGGTGGAGAAAACTTCGAAGGGCTGGCACGAGAAGCTTGATAAAACGACAAAGAACCACCTCCGAATTATTGTTATTTCGCAGGTGGTTCTTTAATTTATGCTCCACATTTCATACTTAGCTTTTTCATTCTAGCTACATAGTGTACAATAGAAAACGATAGAAAAAAGAGGTGAAAGACGTTGAAAATAGGATTACGTACAATAAAGACTGCTTTTGGGGCCACGATTGCCATCTTAATCGCTGAATGGTTGGGCCTTGAATATGCCGTCTCAGCAGGCCTAATTACAGTTCTAAGTATTCAAAATACCAAAAAAGGCTCCATTCAACTCGCGCTACAGCGTATATACTCGACGGTGATCGCACTAACAATATCTGCAATTTTCTTCATGCTACTAGGTTTCAACGCGATTGCATTCGGCCTTTATTTACTCGTTTTCATCCCAATCGCAGCACGTCTTAAAGTAACGGATGGCATCGTTGTAAGTTCGGTACTTGTGACGCATATCTTAGTTGAGCAATCGCTCTCGCTATTCTGGTTTACAAATGAGATGCTACTCATGGCGGTCGGTGCTGGAATTGGCATATTGCTGAACTTATACATGCCTAAAATGGACGGCGAAATGAAGCAACAACGACAAAAAATTGAGTCCGTGATGCGGCAAATTTTCTTTTGTTTTGCACAGGATTTGAAACGGGAACCGCTTTATTTAGATGAAAAAAAGCTGATTAAGCAGTTGGCGCAGTACTTAACAGAAGCTAATGAACAGTCACGTCGCCATTTGGATAATCAGCTATTTGCGGATTCGCGATATTATATTAAATATATCGATATGCGAACAGTGCAATTGCGCGTGATGAGGCAGATGAGTCAGTCGGTACGTGAAATTAGTATTTTGACGGAGCATGCAGAAAAAATGGCTAGCTTGGTTGAGAAAACCGCACTATCACTCTCAGAGCAGAATCCGGCGGAGGATCTGGTTACAGATGTGAATCAGATGCTTACTGATTTTCGTGAAAGTGAGTTACCAAAGACGAGAGAAGAATTTGAAGGGCGCGCATTGTTGTTCCAATTTCTCAATGACTTGCGTTATTTATTAGAGTTGAAACGCGATTTTACGAAGCAATCGAGAGAAGAGAAAGAATTTTTAAAGATTAGTGCTGATTGAGCAATCCTTTGCTATAATAAAGAAGCAGTCAAAACAAGCTACAAATGGAGGGAACAAGGTGCGTAGACAAAAAAAGAGTAATAAGAAAGTAGTCTGGATAAGTCTCATCGTTGTTTTAGTGCTTGCTATTGGAGGGGCCGCGACTTACTATTTCATGAATAGCAGTGCGAAGAATGAGAAAATGGCAAACGAAGCCGCGGAGAATTTTACAACAAATATTAAAAAGCAGAATTTCACAAAACTCTCGGATGATGTGACGAAAGAATCACTGAAAAAGAGCGGTTTTACGGCGAAGGAAATGGAAGCGAAATATAAAACGGTTTACACAGGTATCGACGCGCGTGACATCAAGGTTTCTGACTTGAAAGTGGCACATGACGATGCAAAAAATAATTATAAATTGACATATAGTTTGAAAATGACAACGACGCTTGGTGAGATGGCGGAGCAGAAATATAGTGCTACGATTTCAAGTGAGGATGATAATTGGAAAGTAGATTGGCAACCGAATTTAATTTTTCCAGGAATGGTGAAATCGGATAAAGTACGCCTGACGACAGATGAGGCGAAACGTGGTCAGATCCAGGATGTGAATGGTAAAGGGCTCGCGATTAATAAAAATGTTAGCGAGGTTGGAATTGTTCCGAATGATCTTGGTGAAGGTGATGCCAAAGCGAAAAATTTGGAAGCGATTAGTAAAAAATTCGATATTCCTGTTGCTGATTTAGAAAAGAAGCTATCACAAAGCTGGGTACATCCGGATACGTTTGTGCCGATTAAGGTCCTAACAACCGGATCTCCTGTACAAATGACTGGTGTGAGCTACGCAACGATTGAATCGCGTTATTATCCGCTAAGCCAAGCAGCTGCACATTTGATTGGCTATGTTGGTGAAGTGAGCGCCGAAGATATCGAAAAGAATAAATTGCTAAACGCTGGCGATATAATCGGAAAAGCTGGCTTGGAGCGTTATTATGACAAGGCGTTGCGCGGTGTGAATGGCGGGCGCATCTTGATTGTAAATGATGACACAAAAGAGGAAACTGTTCTGCAACAAAATGAGAAAAAAGATGGCGATACGATTAAATTGACAATCGATAGTCAGATTCAGCAAAATGCTTTTAACGCGCTAAAAGGTGAGGTTGGTTCTGCGACAGTGATCAATCCTACAAACGGTAATCTCGCGGCGCTTGTGAGTTCTCCATCTTATGATACGAATCAGATGGTAGCAGGAATTTCAAGTGAAGACTACAAAAAATACACAGACGACAAAAAACTACCATTCCTAGCTCGTTATGCTACACGCTATGCACCAGGATCAACTTTTAAAACAATTACAGCAGCAGTAGGACTTGAAAATGGAACAACAAAACCCGACAAAGTGCGCGAAATTTCTGGTTTGCAGTGGCAAAAAGACAAATCGTGGGGTAAATATTTCGTGACGCGCGTCCATGATGTCCCGAAAGTGAACATGGTTGATGCACTAGTGAATTCAGATAATATTTATTTTGCACAAGAAGGTTTGGCAATGGGCGAAACTAAATTCCAAGATGGCCTGAAAAAATTCGATTTTGGTGAAGAATTTGATCTACCATTTAACATGGAGCCAGCGCAAATTTCCAACGATGGTATTAAATCAGATATTTTGCTAGCTGATACGGCTTATGGTCAAGGTGAATTATTGATGTCACCTATCCAACAAGCAGTAGCATACACACCATTCGCCAATAATGGGAAGATGGTCTATCCGAAGTTGAACACAACAGAGGAGACGAAAGCAGCAAAAGAACCGATGAGTGCAGAAACAGCGAACACTGTCAAAGCAGCTCTCGTTCAAGCTGTTTCCAAACCAGAAGGAACGGCGCATAAACTCCAAATCGCGGGGCACAACATTGCCGCGAAAACCGGAACTGCCGAACTAAAACAAAAACAAGGCGAAAGTGGTCTTGAAAATGGCTTCTTACTCGCGTTTGATAGTGATCAGCCAAACTACCTCATGTTAGCTATGATTGAGGATGTGAACGGTCGTGGCGGTAGTGGGCTCGTGATTGATAAGATGAAGCCGGTTATTGAATCGTTTTATAAGTAAATGGGAAAGCTTGAGAGGTCTGTATGACTTTTCAGGCTTTTTTGTGTAATCACTTTACTTTCTGTTTTAGGCAAGGTATAATAGAAAAAAATTAATTCCGAGTAAATGAATGCGAATTAAAAAGGAGGGCGAAGTTGATGACTGCAATCATTGGCATTTCGGCGGCACAGTTAACGGTTCAAGTTCCAAATACGATTTCACGCAATGGCACTTATGTTGGCGGAGATTATGTATCGGTTGTTGCAGACAATGGTGCGGCACCGCTAGTCATTCCTATCACAGATACACGCCTTGTGAAGACTTTTGTAGACCAACTTGATGGACTTATCCTGTCTGGTGGGCAAGATATCTCACCCAAATTTTATGGTGCAGAGGCAGAGGCAGAACTTGGTGTCACGTGCGAGATACGAGATGCCTTCGAACTGGCCCTCCTTAAAGAAACTTTAGCGCAAAAGAAACCAATACTCGCGATTTGCCGAGGTGCTCAATTACTAAATGTTGCGCTTGGTGGAACATTATATCAAGATACAAACAGTATTGAACACGCCAATTTGCCGCACATGCAACAAGAACAAGCTACTCAACCAACGCACCCTGTCAAATTTGAAAAGTTATCCCGACTTCATCGTATTTTTGGAAGCTCAGCACAGGTAAATTCATTCCATCACCAAGCTATAGAAACTCTTGGCACCGGCTTGAAAATAACTGCGATTGCCCCGGATGGAATTGTAGAAGCTATCGAAAAACAAGGCGTTCCATTTGTTGTAGGCGTCCAGTGGCATCCAGAACTAATCGCGAATGAGGATGCATCCATGAATCGGCTTTTTCAGGAATTCGTCATAAACGCCGAACTTGGCTCGCTAAAACAGCTATACAATCTGCCATCTAACTTAAAAAAGAGTGTTATAGCCCGCTGATTGTATTAAATAAATAATCGCGAAAGATGCTTGAAGGCGTTGATATAATCGGCAGCTTCTAAGTATCTTTTTTTGGTGGAAGAAACGTGGTCGAAATCCTTGACAATACCCTACTAAGAATGGTACTATATCCAAGGTGCCTCTTCCTTCGTGACGAGGTATAGAAAATAGAAGCTGTTGTTAGGGATTCCCTATCAGCAATTTTATTTTAAAGAAAAAATGAACCACCTGGATGTGTGGCTCTAGAAATATCGGAAGGAGGAAACCAAAAAATGCCTACAATTAATCAATTAGTTCGCAAACCGCGTCAATCTAAAACTCAGAAATCTGATTCTCCAGCACTTAACAAAGGCCTAAATACTTTCAGAAGATCATTAACAGACGTATCATCTCCACAGAAACGTGGTGTATGTACTCGTGTTGGTACAATGACTCCGAAGAAACCTAACTCGGCTCTTCGTAAGTATGCTCGTGTACGTTTGACTAACGGACTTGAAGTAACTGCTTATATCCCAGGTATCGGACACAACTTACAAGAACATAGTGTTGTACTTATTCGTGGTGGACGTGTTAAAGATTTACCAGGGGTACGTTATCATATCGTACGTGGTGCTCTAGATACAGCTGGTGTTGAAAATAGAGGACAAAGCCGTTCTAAATACGGAACGAAAAAACCTAAAAAATAAACTAAATTTATATGAAAGGAGGATATCCAATGCCTCGTAAAGGTCCTGTTGCTAAACGTGACGTATTACCAGATCCGATGTATAATTCGAAATTGGTAACACGTCTAATCAATAAACTTATGATTGATGGTAAGCGTGGAAAAGCGCAAACTATCATTTATTCTGCTTTTGATATCATCGCGCAAGAAAGTGGAAAAGATCCTATGGAAGTATTTGACGAAGCAATCAAAAACATCATGCCAGTTCTTGAAGTAAAAGCTCGCCGTGTTGGTGGTGCTAACTATCAAGTGCCGATTGAAGTTCGTGCTGATCGTCGTACAACACTAGGTCTACGTTGGTTAGTTAACTATTCACGTCTTCGTGGAGAGAAAACTATGGTAGAACGTCTTGCACACGAAATTCTTGATGCATCTAACAATGCTGGAGCTTCCGTTAAGAAACGTGAAGATACACATAAAATGGCAGATGCGAACAGAGCATTCGCTCACTATCGCTGGTAAGATTCGTCTTATCCGCGCGACTAGGTCAACACTTGTTGCCTAACTAAATCGTTAATAATGGAAGGAGAAATACCCATGGCTAGAGAGTTCTCCTTAGAAAAGACGCGTAATATTGGTATTATGGCTCATATCGATGCTGGTAAAACCACTACTACAGAGCGTATCCTTTTCTATACAGGGCGTATTCATAAAATTGGTGAAACACATGAAGGTGCATCCCAAATGGACTGGATGGAACAAGAACAAGAACGTGGTATTACGATCACATCCGCTGCGACAACTGCGCAATGGAAAGGTCACCGCGTAAACATTATCGATACTCCAGGACACGTAGATTTCACGGTTGAAGTTGAACGTTCCCTTCGTGTATTAGATGGTGCTGTTGCCGTTCTAGATGCACAATCAGGTGTTGAGCCACAAACCGAAACAGTTTGGCGCCAAGCAACTACTTACGGGGTTCCTCGTGTAGTATTTGTCAACAAAATGGATAAAATCGGTGCTGACTTCTTGTATTCAGTAGGTACATTACATGACCGTCTGGATGCAAACGCACACCCAATCCAATTACCAATCGGTGCGGAAGATACTTTTGAAGGTATTATTGACTTAGTTGAGATGAACGCTTTGTATTATCTTGATGATGTAGGAAATGATCCTGAAATTCGTGAAATCCCAGCTGATCTTAAAGAGCTTGCTGACGAATACCGTGGCAAACTTATCGAAGCTGTTGCTGATTTAGATGAAGAATTAATGATGAAATACCTTGAAGGTGAAGAGCCTACAAAAGAAGAATTGAAAGCTGCAATCCGTAAAGGTACGCTAGCTGTAGATTTCTACCCTGTTGTATGTGGTACAGCATTCAAAAACAAAGGTGTTCAACCGATGCTTGATGCAGTACTAGATTACCTTCCAGCACCAACTGATGTTGCTGCTATTAAAGGTGTTTTACCAGATTCAGAAGAAGAAGCAGAACGTCACCCAAGTGATGACGAGCCGTTCTCTTCTCTAGCGTTTAAAGTTATGACTGACCCGTATGTTGGTCGTCTTACTTTCTTCCGCGTTTACTCAGGTACTTTGAACTCAGGTTCTTACGTTCAAAACTCATCTAAAGGTAAACGTGAACGTGTTGGACGTATCCTTCAAATGCACGCAAATCACCGTGAAGAGATTTCAATCGTATATTGTGGTGATATCGCTGCTGCTGTTGGTTTGAAAGACACAACTACTGGGGACACTCTATGTGATGAAAAGAATCAAATTATCTTAGAATCTATGGAATTCCCAGAACCAGTTATCTCGGTTGCTATTGAGCCTAAATCAAAAGCTGATCAAGATAAAATGGGTCAAGCTCTTGCAAAACTTGCAGAAGAAGATCCAACATTCCGTACAGAGACTGATCAAGAAACTGGTCAAACAATTATCTCTGGTATGGGTGAGCTTCACCTAGACATCCTTGTAGACCGTATGAAACGTGAATTCAAGGTAGAAGCTAACGTAGGTGATCCACAAGTTTCTTATCGTGAAACATTCCGTACAACTGCCGAAGTCGAAGGTAAGTTTGTTCGTCAATCCGGTGGTCGTGGACAATATGGTCATGTTTGGATCGAATTCGGTCCTAACGAAGAAGGAAAAGGCTTTGAGTTCGAGAATGCTATCGTTGGTGGTGTTGTTCCACGTGAATACATCCCAGCAGTACAAGCAGGTCTTGAAGGCGCACTAGGAAATGGTGTACTTGCAGGATACCCGCTAATCGATATTAAAGCGAAATTATATGACGGTTCTTACCATGATGTCGATTCCAATGAGATGGCCTTTAAAGTGGCTGCTTCTATGGCTCTTCGTAACGCGGCTAAGAAATGTAATCCTGTCATCTTGGAACCAATGATGCAAGTTGAAGTAATCGTTCCTGAGGATTACCTTGGAGACATTATGGGTAACATTACATCTCGTCGTGGTCGTGTAGATGGTATGGAAGCGCGCGGTAACGCTCAAGTTGTCCGTGCATTCGTTCCACTTGCAAACATGTTTGGTTATGCTACGTACCTACGTTCAAGTACGCAAGGTCGCGGAGTTTATACTATGCAGTTTGACCACTATGAAGAAGTTCCAAAATCCGTTGGTGAAGAAATTATTAAAGCCAATGGCGGCAACAACAAAGAAGACTAGTCAGCGTGCCGACGAACGCTCATCTTTGTTGGAGCACTTTGAAGCGAAGCGAATTAGAGCTCCAATATGCAGAGGAACGAAGTGAGTCTGTAGTCCTTTCAAAAACTGTTGCCTAGAATCTGAGCATTTGTCGATCCGCTCTACAGGCAAGTTTTGCGTATGAAATGAACGGTTAGCGATTGGATTGATTGCAAACTTTTGTTGTATCCTGTATAACTAATAGTAACGAGATTCGCGCGGAGTTACTTTCCGCGTGTTATCAATAATTTTTTTAAACATTAAGGAGGAAATTATAAAATGGCTAAAGAAAAATTTGACCGCTCAAAACCCCATGTTAACGTTGGTACTATCGGACACGTCGATCATGGTAAAACTACTTTAACAGCTGCAATCACTACTGTATTATCTAAAAAAGGTTTTGCAGAAGCTTCTGCATATGACCAAATCGATGGTGCTCCAGAAGAAAGAGAACGTGGAATCACAATCTCTACTGCACACGTTGAGTACGAAACTGATACTCGTCACTACGCGCACGTAGATTGCCCAGGACATGCCGATTATGTTAAAAACATGATCACTGGTGCTGCGCAAATGGATGGTGGTATCTTAGTAGTATCTGCTGCTGATGGCCCAATGCCACAAACTCGTGAGCACATCTTACTTTCACGTCAAGTAGGTGTTCCTTACCTTGTTGTCTTCATGAACAAATGTGACATGGTTGATGACGAAGAATTGCTAGAATTAGTTGAAATGGAAATCCGTGATCTATTAACTGAATACGAATTCCCAGGCGACGACATTCCTGTAATTAAAGGTTCTGCTCTTAAAGCTCTTCAAGGTGAGCCAGAGTGGGAAGAAAAAGTTAACGAACTTATGGACGCTGTGGATAGCTATATCCCAACTCCAACTCGTGACACTGACAAACCATTCATGATGCCAGTTGAGGATGTATTCTCAATCACTGGTCGTGGAACAGTTGCTACAGGTCGTGTTGAGCGTGGCCAAGTTAAAGTTGGTGACGAAGTTGAAGTTATCGGTTTAGTTGAAGAAACTAAGAAAATCGTTGTAACTGGAGTAGAAATGTTCCGTAAGTTACTTGATTATGCTGAAGCTGGCGACAACATCGGTGCACTTTTACGTGGTGTTGCTCGTGAAGAAATCCAACGTGGCCAAGTATTAGCTAAGCCAGGTTCGATCACTCCTCATACAGTTTTCAAAGCTGAAACTTATGTTTTATCAAAAGAAGAGGGTGGACGTCACACTCCATTCTTCAATAACTACCGTCCGCAATTCTATTTCCGTACTACTGACGTAACAGGTGTTGTTACACTTCCAGAAGGTACTGAAATGGTTATGCCTGGCGATAACGTTGAAATTTCAGTAGAACTAATTGCACCAGTTGCGATTGAAGAAGGTACTAAATTCTCTATCCGTGAGGGTGGACGTACTGTAGGCGCTGGAGTAGTAGCGACTATCTCTAAATAATTTCAAATTAAAATCCGATTCCTCATTTTGGGGAGTCGGATTTTTTGTTTGTCGCTTTATTCTAGAAAAAAAGAAACACATAGTCAGCACGAGACTAAATGTTTCTTTTTAAAATAGAAGATGTTAGGTCGTACATTTGATCACGGTAAGCACCAGCTGGTAGTTTTGTGATCTCGCGCAGTGCCTTTTTAGTATATTTATCAGCTAACGTGAAAGCTTGTTCTACGCCTTTGTATTTTGCTATGAGGTCAAGAAGTTTTTCAAGATCAGCATCAGACATATCGAGTTGCTTTTCTAGTAGTGGTTGAAATTCAGGTTGGTGTTTTTGCATGGCATAAATGAGTGGGAGAGTGTAAACGCCTTGTTTGACATCGTTTAGAACTGGCTTTCCAAGGCCGTCATTGGAGCTCGTGTAGTCAAGCACGTCATCGATGATTTGGAAGGCCATCCCAAGATAGTGTCCGATATTCCAAGCGTTGCGGGTCTGCAAACGAGTTGCCTTACTCTGTGATGCTCCTGAAAAAGTGCTTAAAGCAAAGAGTTGGGCGGTTTTTCCTGATATGCGCGACAAATATTGGCGAACGCTCACGTTAATATCGTAGCGCATCCGCATCTGATCTAACTCTCCCATTAGAATTTTTTCGATGTTCTTGCTGTTAAATTCGATATTCTCAACAGAGCTAGCATGACTCGATAAGATTTTGAAGCAAATACAAAACAAATAATCGCCGGTGTAAACGGCATAGTTACGACCGTATTTTGAGTGAATCGTTGGAATGCCGCGCCTTGTTGGAGCGTCATCCACGACATCGTCATGAATTAGCGTTGCCATATGTAATACTTCTAGGGCTCCGGCAACAGCGATTGCGCGATCTCGATTCCATTCTGGTCCAATCTGTGCTGCGAGCATAGCGTAAGCGGGGCGCAATAATTTACCACCAGCATGAATCAAGTCTTTCACATTCTTCTCAACTTGCTTATCTCTGATTTGAATACTTTTTTCGATAGTCGTGAGTACGTCCTTCAAATCCGTTTGCAGATTTGGATAGGCATCCCACATCGGGTGAAGTTGCATAATTCATCCTCTTTTCGCTTAGTTTTGAATAGGTTCCTTGGTTTTATTAAAGGTACGTAGCGTTTGTACATTTTTAATTAAATAATTGGCTGCAATTCCAACTGCGATTCCTGATAATATTCCGATAAACGAAAGGACAGGTAGATACAGCATAACACTCCAACTGCCAGCAATCCAGCTTGCAATCACGAGTTGACCGACGTTATGAAGAATCCCGCCAGTTGTGCTGACGCCGATAATACTAACGCGTTTAGGTCCTAATTTTTTCACCAACCACATACCGCCAAAGCTTAAAATAGCCCCGGCTGCGCTATACATAAATGTCGAAATCGTTCCTCCGAGCAGTGTTGCGAGCACAAGTCTGATACAGACAATCATAAAAGCATCTTTTGTGGATAGCGTGTACAAGGAAATACACGTAATAATATTTGCTAAACCAAGCTTGGCACCAGGCGCAAAAGCGAACGGGAATGGTATCGCGCGTTCAAGCAAGCTAATGACAACAGCCTGAGCTGCCAGTAAAGCAATATAAACAAGGCGCTTATTTTTAGTCATGTACACACCTCCTTTTTTTCGAAATAATCTTATGAAGGAATAACGATCCCGTCGTCCGGCTCTGTTTCACCAGTGGATGATTGAACTTCGATTACGACCTTATGCGGCAAACAAACAATTGTTTGGCCGAGCTTCCCGATCGCGCCGACTCGGACACAAACCTGATCATTACAATTCGCAGCACTAATCCGGATTCGCTCATCCTTCACTTCAATCTCGTTATAATCCCCGTCATCAGCCATTACTTTAAACGTATCCACGCCCGTATGACCAGTCAAGTCCACACGCTTATACTCCTTACCATCGACTTTAATCACAGCAACTAGCTTCGACTCTGATCCAGCAGGTGAGGCAGGTTCTTGTGATTTCGCATAAGTAAAAATAGCTAGAGGCAAAAAAGAAAGCAGGGTCAAAAGTACAACAATAATAACATCCCAACGCTTGACCATATGTAAGTATTCCTTCACATTCTTTTCCCCCTCTAACTAGCTTTATGTTCATTGTAATATACTCCGGCAAAAATATATAGCGAAAGGCAGTTTGTTGGCAGCCTTTCGCTATGTTTAAATCGTATACAGTTACTTATCGCGATAAATGGAACTTTCCTTACCGTACCACCAACGCCCGAGATGTTTTTGGAACCAAGGCATAGCCCAATAATCTAAACCGAATGTACGTCCAGCACCATTTAGTAAAGCGATTGAAGCCGGTAATGCCCAGAATTTATCCCAACCAAGCATAGCGCAAAGCGTGAACATTACTAGGAATCCCGCGCTTCCAATGCTAGCTAACCAAGTGAATAGACCAACGACAAGCGCAAGACCAATGGCAAGCTCTACAAAAGGAACGACTTTTTGCATGAAGAGAGCAACGTCGAGATTTGGCATAATAAGTTTCATAATCCATTCAAACCAACCCGGCATATGACTAAAGATTGGCGTTGTTACGTTTGTTGCAGCTGCACCGGCCGCGTCACCAGCTGCCTGAGATGCACCAGATGTGGCGTCTGTTTGTAACCATTCAAATGGCATTTTTGAAGTTGTAGCAGTTAACCATGAATCAGGTCCAAGTCCTTGGAATAACGGTTTCAAGTTCGTCAGGCTAACTTTATCCCACGTCGTTTCACCGTAAATCTTAGATAGAGCCTCATCAACCCAGAACCAGCCGAGATAAATACGAAGTGGCAATGTCCAAAGCACGTTACCATAGCGAGAAGTCCAACCTCGGAAAATATTCCGGTTATCCCTAATATGGAAAAATTCATGTGAAACGTATTGCGCCATATAATAACCACTACGGATTCCGAAGAAGTAATAAAGGTTAACCATGTGCTTCATGAAAATCGCGAACCAACCATGTAAGCGTAATCCGCCTAGATTAGCAACACCATATTTGGAGCCAATCGAAACCATGACACCGTGATATTTTCCTTTATAAGCTTCTTTTTCTGTTCCGCTGATTTCCGCAATAATGCTTTTTGCAGCGGTCATACCAGTTTGCTCAGCAGCTTCTACGATTTGAGGTGTCGGTTTTCCTTCTTCCTCTTCATAATAAGCCAAGTCGCCGATAACGTATGTGTTTTCGAACTTCTCAGCTTCCATGTATTCATTGACTTTCAAACGACCAGCACGCGCAGTTTCCATACCATAATCTTTCGTATCAGAATTCGCACGAACGCCGGCAGTCCAAATCAATGTGTGTGTTGGAATTTCATCGCCGGATTTCAATACAATGCTTTCCGCTTTAACTTCAACGATTGCGGCATCTTTCATAATCTTGATGCCTTTTTTCAGCATGAAGTCTTCCGCTTTTTGGGCATCTTTCCGGTCTAACATGTTCAGAATCGTTGGTGCCGCTTCGACAACAATCAATTCAATTTCAGAAACATCAACCTTGTTATCTTTAGCAAGACGTGTTTTCCAGTCAAGCAATTCCCCAACCATCTCGATCCCAGTAAAACCTGAACCACAAATGGCAAAAGTAAGCATGGCTTTGCGTTTTGCTACATCCTGTTCCTCGGAAGCATCATGAACGACTGTTTCAATATGTTCACGCAATTTAACCGCGTTTTCCCACGACCAAAGTGTGAAGCCGTGTTCGCTAACGCCTGGTGTCCCGAAATCATTAGGCTCGCCACCCATACCAAGAACAAGGTAATCAAACGGATAGCTACCATGTTCTGTCGTCACTGTTTTCGTTTCGTGATCCACATGCGTTACGTTATCTGTCACTAATTTCACTTTCGTACGATTAAACAAATGGCGTAAATCATACTGTATCGCTGTCGGTTCAACGCGACCACCAGCTACTTCGTGTAATTCAGTCATCATCGTATGATAAGAATGTCTATCAATTAACGTGATGGTTACTGATTCGTCTCTTTTGTACTTTTTCGCTAATTTCTTAGCTGCATGTACACCTGCATATCCCGCCCCTATTAACACAATATTTTTTTCAGGCATATGCTTTCTCAACTCCTTGTAAGTATATTCACAAAAATTATAAGTCCTACGTCTAAAACTCTTAACTAGTAATAACATCACCCAGTTTAACAGATAGTAGAAATGCTGTCTAGAGTCTTTACCCTCAAAAATTAGGAAACAAACGCGATATTATAGGTGAAAACCTTCACAGGGCAACAAACACCATTTGAGTGGTAAAAATTTTAAAGAAGTATTGTAAATGAAGAAAGGACCGACTTTCTGAAAATTCTTGGTTTTTAAATCATGCATACTGTGTGTAGACAAATTGAGACAATAATGTTATATTTAAGTGGAATTAAGGTGAGCTTGTGTTTTCGTGCACTTTTCATTGTTCATGTCATCACAAGGAATATTTTAAAAGGTGGGAGCAAATTTATGAAGAAGAAAAAGTTGGTAATGGCCCTGACGGCAGTAATGGCTTCAAGTATGTTATTGGTAGCATGTGGTAATGACAATAGCAACGACAGTAAGTCTAGTGACAGCAAACAGTCAGATACACAGAAATCAGATACAACAAAAACAGCAGGTAAAACAGACGGTACAATGACAGACGGTACTTATAAATTACAAGAAAAGAACTTTGATGATAAAGGTTGGAAAGGATTTATGACAATTACCGTCAAAGATAATGCAATCACAAAATCTGATTATAACTATGAAAATAAAGATGGCAAACTAAAAACAGATGATGCTGATTACGAGAAAAATATGAAAGCTAAAGTTGGTACAGGTCCACAAGAATACATCCCAGCATTGAATGATTCTCTAGTTGCTAAACAATCAGCGGCAGACGTTGAAGTAGTAACAGGCGCGACTCATTCATCCGATTCTTTCATCAATTACTCTAACCAATTAATCCAAGCGGCGCAACGTGCAGACACAGCAACAATTGAAATCAACAATGGTGCTGCACTACAAGACGGTAAATACTCATTAGAAGAACAAAATTACGCACATAACTATCGTGCAGTGTTCAACATGGAAGTGAAAGATGGAAAAATTACGACATCTGACTTCAACTATGTAGATAAAGATGGTAAGAAGAAAACAGACGATGCTGACTACGAGAAAAACATGAAAGCTAAAACTGGCGTAGGTCCGCAAGAATACATTCCAGATCTAAACAAAGCTCTTGTTGACAAACAAACTCCATCAGATGTTGCAGTAGTAACAGGTGCGACAGAATCATCAAACACATTCAGAATCTATGCAGCACAACTTTACAACGCAGCACAATCTGGTAATACAGATATGATTAAAGTGTACAATAAAGTAGAAGCTGAATAAGAAGATAGCAATAAAAATGAAGGGCTTCAGGGCGAAAACTCTGGAGCCTTTTTGTCCGCATAGCACACGGTTTTCTTGACAATGCTCTCAATCACCGATACGCTAAAATAGCGATAAAAACAGATTATATTCATTCCAAAAACGGAAAGGTGCCATCTATAATGAAGAAATTGTATATGTTAATAACGCTCGTACTTTTAGCGGCTATTGTGACTGCTTGTGGTAGTAATGATACGAAGAAAAGTGATGCATCCGAAGATAAGAGCCCAGAAATACTTCCCCAACCATACACAAAAACAGATTTTCTTATGGGAACAATTAACGTAGTAAAAATTTATGATAAAGGAAAAGAGGATGTTCTTCTACAAGCCTTTGACCGAATTAAAGAGCTTGACAAGCAAATTACAACGAGCGACAGTGCTAAAAAATCAGAAGTAGACAAAGTGAATTTGGCTGCTGGGAAAAATCCAGTGAAAGTGAACGATGATGTTTATTATCTTATTAAGGAAGGCTTAAAATACAGTGCCAGTTCAAGTGGTAGCTTCGATATCACGGTTGGCCCGCTGACCTCTCTATGGCATATCGGTTTTGATGATGCTAGGAAACCGAGCCAAGCAGAAATTGACGCGGCTTTACCATTAATCGACTATAAAAAAGTGAAGTTAGATGACGCTAAAAAAACCGTATACTTAGAAGAAAAAGGCATGGAGCTAGACTTAGGAGCAATCGCCAAAGGTTATATCGCGGATGAAGTGGCTAAAGTTTTAGATGAGAATAAAGTAACAACTGCTATTATCGATCTTGGAGGAAATATTATTGTCAAAGGTGACAGTCCTAAAGGCGGTGATTGGGTTGTAGGTATTCAAGATCCATTCGAGTCTCGTGGTACGATCATTGGTACTATTCCAGAAGCAGATAAATCGATTGTTACATCTGGGATTTATGAGCGTTACTTGGAAGTAGATGGCGTAAAATATCATCATTTATTAGATCCGAAAACTGGCTATCCTTTCGATAATGACATTGCAGGCGTATCAATTGTTTCTAAAAAATCGATTGACGGTGACGGCTTATCAACAGCAACGTTCTCAAAAGGCATTCAAGGCGGTCTTGATTTTATCGAAACATACAAAGGTGTCGAAGCAATTTTTGTAAGTAAAGAGAAGAAGGTCTATATAACATCCGGCTTGAAAGGGAAGTTTAAGTTAACGGATAAGAACTTCCAAATGGCTAATTAAAAAGGAGTGTAGGGCGTGTCAATACCAGCTTTTTTGAAATTGGTAGAAATTCAGACGAAAATTGCGAGTGTTTTTCCTTTTGTTATAGGCACTTTATTCGCAGTATATCAATACAGCATATTCAATTGGAAGAACACACTTATTTTCTTTAGTTCCATGTTGATTTTTGATTTAACAACAACGGCGATTAATAATTATATGGACTATCGAAAAGCAACGAATAATCATGATTACGACTATCGCACGATGAGCAATGTTATCGGACAGGAGAGAATATCAGAGAAGACGGTAATTAGCACGATTTTTGCGATGTTTTTCATAGCGAGTGGGCTGGGAGTTTGGCTTGTTATCGAAACTGATTTGCTCGTTTTACTAGTTGGCTTTATCTGTTTTTGCATTGGTATTTTATACACATTTGGCCCAGTTCCGTTGTCACGTATGCCACTAGGTGAAATCTTTTCAGGTGTGACGATGGGGTTTGGCATTGTATTTCTTGCGATTTATGTGAATGCATATGATGCTGGCATTGCGAATTTAATTTGGTCAGGAGAATGGGTTACAGTGAAGGTGAATCTGGTTGAAATCATCCGAATTGCTATTGTATCCTTACCGTGCATCTTCACGATTGCGAACATCATGTTAGCTAACAATATTTGTGATTTGGACGAAGATATTCGCAATCATCGCTATACGCTACCATACTATATTAGCAAAAAATATGCGGTAATCCTTTTTAACGCCCTATATTACGCTTCATTTGTAGCTATTATGGTTTCCGTAATCATCGGTTTCCTAAGTCCAATTATGCTCATAACACTTCTCGCCATTATTCCGGTATTTAAAAATTTAAAGAAATTCAACATCGAGCAAGTCAAAGCCAAAACATTCGTTATTTCTATCAAAAATTTCGTTATCACAAACAGTGCAATTGTCGTTTGTCTAGTTGCAAGTTTAATCTTTCAATACTATATATAATGAGAAAAGAGGGATTTCCAATGCTTGATAAATTAATATTTGGGCGCTTCATACCTGGGGAATCCCTTATTCATCATCTAGACGCAAGAACAAAATTAATCGCAGGTTTTTATTTCATTGGTATCCTATTTTTAGCGAATAACTGGCAAACTTATGCGCTGCTAACGCTATTCACATTTTTGGTTATCTTGATGACAGGTATCTCTTATCGCTTCTTCATAAAGGGAGTCAAGCCGTTAATCTGGCTCATTCTATTCACTGTGTTGCTACAAATGCTATTTACAAGTGGCGGAACCATCTACTTTAACTGGGGACCATTTGCAATCTCCTCATTTGGCATTATTAATGGAGTATACGTGTTTATTAGATTTGTACTGATTATCTTCATCTCAACGGTAATCACGCTGACAACAACGCCTATGGATTTGACGGATGCAATCGCCTACATACTACGGCCGTTCAAAATTTTTAAAATGCCTGTTCAAGATATAGCGCTGATGATTTCCGTAGCATTGCGATTTATCCCTATATTAATGGAAGAAACCGATAAAATTATGAAAGCCCAGCGCGCTCGAGGTGTAGATTTTGGCGAGGGAAATTTATTCGAACAAATGAAAGTAGTTGTGCCAATATTTATCCCGCTGTTCGTCAGTTCCTTCAACAGGGCTGAGGAGCTAGCAAACGCAATGGAAGCAAGAGGCTATCAAGGCGATAAAGAACGAACTAGATTTCGTATTTTGCAATGGCACTTGGGCGATGTAATAGCCGCTCTCACACTAGTTGCATTAACTACGGCATTAATTACATTAAGAATCTCCTAAAAAGCCACGAATCGGCCGACTGATTTGTGGTTTTTTGTGCGCCCAGCATGCGCAAATGCTAGGTGGTGAAAGTCCACTACAGGCTTGGCAGTAGGAACTGTTAGCTC
>NZ_CAUYTL010000026.1:0-50901 GCF_963575615.1 Listeria rocourtiae subsp. hofi
TATTCCACAGTAGCTCAGTTGGTAGAGCAATCGGCTGTTAACCGATCGGTCGCAAGTTCGAGTCTTGCCTGTGGAGCCTTTTTATTTATTAAGAATTTTTGAGGTGTGTTAGAAGTCTGATTTTATCAGTGCTTCCATAGCTCAGTAGGTAGAGCACTTCCATGGTAAGGAAGAGGTCACCAGTTCGAATCTGGTTGGAAGCTTATAAAAAAATGAGATATAGCAAGGAGTTTAGCGGTTTCCCGTTAAGCTCCTTTTTTTGCGTTGGTCACTAAATGGTCACCAATTTTTTTCGGCCTTGCTATTTGGGTCTAAATTATTGAAGGTTAAGCCGATTTTCTTTAGGCGTTCATCCGTAGATTTTGAATACGTATTTGCCGTTGTCTCGAATTTTTGATGCCCTAAAAACTCTTGGAGTGTTTTCATATCGATACTTTCTGTTAGATAAGTTGCAGCAGTATGACGCATTTCATGGATTGTTATTTTTTTGAAACCATGATTTTCAATGTGTCTATTCCAAAATTGGTTAATAGTTTTAGGATTAAAGGGTGTTCCATCGGCATTTGCAAATAACAAACTAACCTCAATCTCATTGTGATCTTTCATTGTTTTAAATGAGGGGCCGAGCAATTCCTTTTCATTCAGGCGTTCAGCTTGATATTGGGCTAGTAAACCGCAAACGAATGCAGGAAGTGGGACAGCTCTTTCTATACCGCCTTTTGTTTCTTTGAGTTTGTAACCCGCACTTGTTGTCTTTTGTAACGAGCGGCGCACAATAATGTAACTCTCATCTAAAAAAATATCCTCTTCCATATCTAAGCCAAGAAGTTCTCCTTTACGCAATGCTGCGCTTAAAAATATGCATATAATAACTTTATGTCGCAATAATATATCTTCATTTGCCAATAAAGAAGAGAAAAAGGCTTCCAACTCGCTTTTGTTGTACACAGTTCGTCTAACACGGGGGACTTTCGGAGTGGGTATGTCAACCATATTATTTTCTTTTATAAATCGCCATTTTTTAGCCCACTTGAAAACACTCCTTAAAATGCGGTGCCGTTTCTCAAGTGATGAAGCAGACATGCCTTCTTCTTTTTTCTCGTCAAAATATTTTTTTAATAAAAATAATGATATTTCATCAAGATAGAACGATCCGAAATAAACTATAATATCTTTTTTCAGTATATAGTTGTAGTTCTCTCTCGTAGTATCTTCTAATTTTTCAGCAGCATAATGCTCATCCCATATCTTTGTGAAGGCTTTAAAAGATACCTTGCTTGGTTGCAAATAATTCCCGCTTTTTACTTCTGTTGTAAATTCGGCCAAAAGTTCGTTTGCCTCTGTTTTATTTTTTGCAGCAACTGTTTTCATCGCTGGTTTGCGTCGCTTTCCGTTAGCGTCATAACCCAATTCTACTTTCAACCGATAATTCTTGCCTCGCTTTGTCACACTTCCCATAATTATCACGCTCCGAAACGTACATACGTTCTATTTTAATTGTTAAAGAAAAGCCCAAATGGGCCAGATAAAATTTAGTTAATAAGTTCTTCTAATTTTGTTTTTAATAATAGAACTTTTTCCTCGTCAATATTTTTAATGACAACTTTCTTTTGTCCAAGAGTCTTCTTGATTTTTAATTCAATGGATCCGGAATTAGTCCAAACTTGGCCAATAGGGTTAGGCATTATATCATAATCGACGGCAACAAGATCTTTGAGATTGTATACCTCGTTTTCGACTTTGCCTAAAAGACCACCTTTGTTAATAAATAAAATGATTTTAGAATCACTAACAACAAATATTCCTGTTTTCGTTGTTTTTGTATTCGATTCCTCGAAAGCATGTATAAGTTCATTCTTCTTTACAATTTTTCTTAACTGCTTCATAGCACTATCGTGAAATTTGCGAACTGTTTTAGGCATTTTTGAAATATACAGTTCCAAATCGCTCAAAGTTGCTGGAAATGTAATTATTAGCTCATTATCCCTCATTCTCTATCTACTCCCTGCTATTTTTTTATATAAACGCGGTTGCCGATATATCCAAATATGTTGGCTTATGCGCTAATATATTATTTTTTATTTGCTCCATTCTTTTTTGCGCAAATTCTGTGGATGTTCCGAATATATCGGAAATATTTTTATTTGTATTTCCTTCAAAATCAACTAGATGCAACATATGATAAGGGATCAAAGCATACATTACCATAAAATTTGCTTGAGCTTCTTGTTTTAAACGCGTATTTCCATCCATATACCGCTGATCACCAAAGTGACTAATATTGTGGATAAACTCATGAAAAAATTGATATCTGTAATCGAAATTTTTCAGTCCGCGCGGAAGAATTATCCCTAATCCGTGTACAGATAAAGGGAAATCCCCTTCAATAACAAATAGATTAAATTTATTTAAAATATTTTCCGAAGTAAGATCACTAGGTTCAACAATGCCTTTTGATAATAGCAATTTCGAGATTCTAAGCTCACTCTCGGTAGGATGATAGTATTTCAAATATTCCATGTAACACCCTCACATTTCTAACGCCATTATTATTTATCACTCATCTTATTAAAGCGTTCTGCCTCTTTTTTCTGTTGTCGAAGAGCCTCTATATAACCTTCTATTTTAGCCATATCCTTTTCATCTAAACCATCATAATCAAAGAAGGCCAGTCCATCGTGATCCTTTTCTTGCCGTCCGTGCAAGAAGTCTAAAGAAACATCAAAGAAGTCTGCTATCTTATTTTGAATCTCCGCATCGGGCATTCTTCTATTTTGCTCATAAGAAGAATAGGTTGTTCTGGCAACACCTAATGCAGATGCTAAATCTTCTTGAGTTAATTTCTTTTGTTTCCTAAGTTTCATTAAAATATCACCAAACATTATAAGTGCACCTCCATAGTTGCATTATACTACACAAAAAGCGTAGTTAGGGGAGAAAAAAACAAATGTGTCAAAAAGAGTAATTTTTATTTGACATGTGTCGTAAAGCGTAGTATTATAAAAGTACGCAATATGACACGTTATTAAAGAGGTGATTAAATTGACTGAATGGCTACTTAGTTATAGAAAAGAGGCTGGATTGACGCAACAAGAGGTAGCGGATAGCACCGGTATGGCTAGAACAACATACGCATCGATTGAACAAGGGCGTCGTCGTCCATCTGTTAAGAAGGCTATGCAAATCGCGTCGCTGCTAGATTTCAATTGGGCCCTTTTTTTTGATGATGAACTACGCGTTTTGACTCAAAATGCTTTTGAAAAGCAAAAAGTAAAAACATAGGAAAGGGGGCAGATAAATCATACCCCACCACCCTGTAACACGCGCATGAAATTTGTGACAAAAATATTGGAGGTAATAAATTATGAAAAGAAGATTATTAAGAGCAGATGTACAAATACTTTTAAACAATCGCGAAGAATGCGAAAGAATTACTTTAACAAACTGCGATCTAAGCAAATTAGATTTGTCGCATCTGGATTTACGAAATGTCGATTTTTCAGATTCAATTCTGGATGATACGAATCTTTCAAATTCCGATATTACTCACGCTGTATTTTACAATACATCAATCAATGATGCGCGGGGCTTGAATATGTACGCGATTCACGGGATTTCTGGAACCAGAGAATCTATATATTATCACCCCGCAACTGATCAAGTTTGGTGTGCAGGTACAAGAATGACGTTGCAAAACTTTAAAGAAATATACGCGGAGCCTGGAGAAGATTATATTAACGAATATGCGCTAGCGGAGTTTCAAAGCACTTTTGCATTCTTTAGTTCAATTGAATGTATTTCCAAAGCAAGAGAGGCGGAGGAAAATAGCTATTTTGTTGATGACTATGACGCAGAGGAATTCGTAAAAGAAGAGGCAGAAACACTTGAAAACCAAGGCAAGGAAACAATAATTATTAAAAGTCCAAGGGATTTAAGTATTAAAGGATTTGAACCATTGACTAAAGCCGACGAAGAAGCTATAAAATGGACGTTTTTAGCGGGCCATGAAATGACTTTAGACACGGAAACAAACTGTATCATGACAAAAGAAAAAGGTTCTGTTGCGGAAGTCATGATGTCAGCTTTATGTGCAACACCATTAAGAGGCGTTTTATAGGAGGTGAAAAATTGAATAATACTAGCATCAAAGCATCCGCAAAAGTATCAGAGGCCTTTAAATATTTGCGACCTGACTTGCAACAAAAAGAAATCAGCGCAGATATTCATACAAGTCGTTCGCTAGTATCGCATTACAAGCGCGGTACCCGCAACATGACGGCGGACGTCGCGAGTAAGAGCATCGAAGTATTCGAAAACGACGAATACACCACGGCGTTAGTAAGTGAGTTTACAAACGGTGCAACGCCCCCACTGATGCGAGGTGAAGCTATAGAAGCGCATAGGCTAGCGTTAATACAGCATTACATTATTGAGCAAGAAGAAGCAATTAAGACTATCAAAGACAACATCATATTGCTTTCTATGCCTATTGAGTCACTAAACGCAGATCAGCGGCAAAATGTTAAGACAATCCTGTTAGAAGTTGCAGACGGTGTAACAATGTCATGGAATGCATTCATTAAACTAACAAACGATTACGGCTATACAGCTAAGAAAATATTCAAAAGTCGTGAAAAAGACTGGAAAGTTTGGAAATGGTTGAGAAACGAGGTGATTTAAATGTCAACGAAAGTAAAAAAAGCAGAATCAACGGAAGTAGTTATTAAAGATGTGAATAAGATGACGGTTCCGGAGTGCGCTGCTTACCTCGAAAAATCAACCGATACGATTTACAAGATGGCGAGAGCAAAGGAGCTACCGCATTACAAATTACGCAACAACTACTATTTCCAAAAACGTTTTCTAGATCGCTACAGAGAACGGCAGCAAGAGGTAATAATGGAACAAATTGAAGCCAAATGGCAACTAGAAATAGAGGTGAATTAGGGTGGTATGGTTTTTTCAAATCTTAGGGATTGTAACAATGCTTGCATTCACGTTACTAGGCGTTATGTATACGTTAGATACAATTGTGGAACATGTGGAAAACAAAATAAAGGAATCGAAAGGGGATGCCGTAAATGTTGATGGTAACAACGGTTGTACAAGTACTAGTGATCATGCTAGCCGGAGTCTTCGTTATAGAAAAAGTGCATAACCAGATCAAAGAGGTTAAGCGTCTAGGGTTCCAGAAATGGTATTTCAGAGGGCATAAAGATGTTTGAACCATACGGCTATTATGTAGTTGGTATGCTCATCTTTATATTCTTTATTGCAATACTAGTCATTTTTAAAAAGGAGGATTGAAGGGATGGAAGCTATTTTTGGAGGGCTATTAAAAACGGCAAGAAGAATGACATCAGCATATGAATTTAACAAACAGAAGGAAACGGCAATTAAAAAAGTGGGTGAATTGATTAAAGAAGCAGCGTCTACTGGTAAAACAAGTGTATACATTTACGATGCTTTAGAACAAAGGATTATCGATTTGAAATTGACATCTGATCTTGTCAATGAAGGCTTCGAGCTTATGAAACATGAAGATTCAACTGAAATAAGTTGGGCAAAAAAATAAACTCGTGCGTCAACACGAGTCAATAAGGTTACTCACCTATCAATTACTTATTACCATTATAAGTGAGTAGCCCCAAAAATACAATGAATGGGGTTTTTGTTATGAAAAATATCGGAGAAGTAAAATTTAATGAAGTACGTCAATTAACGGAACATGTAAATACGATTTGTGATTTTAATGCTGGTATTAAAACAATGTCAATTAGTATTAACGATTTAGAAGATGGTTCATGTGACGTAGTATTTGGCGGTTCGGGTAGTAGAACGGACTTTCTCCGGATGTATGCAATGTTAACGGAGAATTTAACAAAGCAATTATATAAAATGCATCCTTGTGACTGTATTCCTGTTAGCTTGCAAGCTGCCGCAGGAATGGGCATATCGGAAGGGCTAGAAGAGGCTAAGAAAGAAGGTGAATAAACATGAACATGCAAGTAGAGACAGCGCGCCGTGAACGCCTTAAGGTTCATATGCTGCTTGCCGGGGTTACTAACTCTGGTAAGACAGTTAGCGCGCTACTGATTGCAAAGGGGATCATTGCAGAAATGTATCCAGATTTACAAGAAAGTGCCCAATGGAGCCTAATCGGTGTGATCGATACAGAACATCGACGAGCATCACTTAATGCACAAAAGCAAGTAGGCGACACAAAAATAGGTGAATTTCATGTTGTAAATATGGATGCACCGTACACCGTTGAACGTTATGAGGGAGCGTTTGGCCTTCTAGCTAGAACTGGATGCCAAGTTATCATAGTAGATTCCATTACGCATAATTGGGAAGGGCTCGGTGGTATCCTCCATAAAGTCGATCAGTCTGGCGGACAATTTAGCGCGTGGGGAAAAGTGAAGCCTGATCTAAAACGATTTCAAGACTTACTTGTTAGCAGTCAGATGCATGTTATATCAACGGTAAGAGTCAAGCAGGATTATGTAGTAGTTGCGAATGAAAAAGGGAAGATGGCGCCTGTCAAAGTTGGACTTAAGAACATTACAAAAGATGACCTAGATTATGAGTATGCTATTGCTTTTAGACTTGAAGCGGATCACATTGCTTATCCAGTGAAAGATAATTCGGATATTTTTACGGAACCAATCCAACTAACCGAAGAACACGGAAAGAAATTGTACAAATGGGCAGAACAGGGCGTGGATGTTGCAGAGGAGCAGCGGAAACAGCGAGAAGAAGAAGAGGCAATGCGCCAGCAATTCTTAGCAGAAATCATTGAACACATGCCAAACCCAATAGTATCGCAGTATGTTGCAGATATGGCGTTTCAAATGCGAGTACCGTTAGAAAATTTCAATGTAGAAACGATGTATCATCTAAACCAAAAAATAAAGGAGATTATTAACAATGCCAATATTCACAACGGACCACAATAACACTGGATTTGAAAGAGTGCAGCCAGGGACATATGAAGTTTATGCGCATGATTTCCAAGTATCTCAAGCACGATCAGGAAATCAAGTATTAAACATGTTTTACACAATACGAGAAGATGTAATTCAACCTCACCAGGGTAATAAGCTTAGTTATGATCAGTTTACGCTTACCGAAAAAGCTGAATGGAGATTCAACGCAGCATTAAAATCGGCAGGAGTGCCCCATGGTGTTCCTTATGAGAGCTTAGAGCAGATCGGCACCGCGCTAATCAACAAAGATTTAAAGGTAATTGTAGAAATGGAAAAGCCTGATCCAGCAAACCCGAACAAGAAACTGTACCCACAAATTGTTGAGTTTCATCCAACAGACCAACCCAATACACACAATCGCCCAATGCCTACGCTTGTACTAGCCTATCAACAACCGGCTTACAATCAGGGGCAAAATAATAATAGCAACGGATTTAATCCAGGACAGGTATACAATCATGCGCATCATTTACAAGGGCAACCAGCCATGCCGCCTCAACAGCAACAAGGCTATAACAGTGCAGCGTTTGGCGCGCCAGCATATCAACCACAATCAGCGCCAGTAACGCCGCCACCACCGTTCCCGCCCGCACCAGCGCCAAATGCTGCACAAGGTAATGCAACAGGAACACAACAGTCATTTATGATGCCGCCAAAAGAGGAGCCTAAAAAAGGCGGATTAACCATCGATCCTAACGATTTACCATTCATGTAAGAAATAAATCCAACCAGAGAAATCTGGTTGGAAAGAATGGAGGTGTGGACGAGATTGAACATTAATTATTTAAAGGAAATCAATGCTTTTCACGATTGGCTCGAAATAAATCCAATTAGCTCAACAACACAAAGTTTGTGGTTTCATATTATGAATATCGCAAATAAGTGTAGTTGGCCATCCGAATTTACAATTGCCAATCCAACGTTACAAGCAAAGTTAGGAATTTCCAGAGGCACGTTAAACGAACACAGAAATATTTTGGTGCAAAAGGGCAGGATTCAATATAAATCTTTAGGTAGAAATAAAGCAGGTGTATACAAACTCATTTCATTCTATGGTTCAAATAATGAACTAGTAAAAGGGTCTAGTTCAATTATTGAACCCGAGAACAACTCGAACCCAACTCCACACCAACCCGAACCCTTACCTTTAGTTAAACTAAACGAAAACGAAACGAAACAAACAGTAGATAATCCATTTCTGTATTACCAGAAAAAAATTGGTCGTGATCTATCCGGTACAGGAATACAAAAATTAATGAACTGGATTGAACTGGATAAAATGCCCGAGAACTTGATAAGCTATGCGATCGACATAACCGCACAGGAATCAAGCAACCCTAAAAAACGAAAAATGAATCCTGAAAGCTATATTGATGGCATTCTGAAAAACTGGTCCCGTGATGGGATTAGAACTTTGGATGCAGCTATCGCAGAAAATAAGCCAGATACGGTTGCGAGTGGATCGGATTTTGATTCTATTCTAGAAAAATTAAAAGAGGAGGCGGCGGCAAGTGGAACTAATGCAGGCATATGAGCTAATAGAAATGATTTCAAGTGCGTATATTAATTTTAAAAAAACAAGCGATGAAAAGACATTGCGTTTATGGTCTGATTTCTTGGTAGATGCTGATTATGAGAAATCTAAAGCAGCATTAAAACAACACATCAAGACAAAGAAATTTGCACCGTCCCTTGCTGATTTTTCAATACCAATCAATGCTGATTTGGAAAATTCTCAAGCAGAAATGAAGGCGTGGGAAATCATTGAACAGAGCGTTGCAAAAGAGATGCAGAACTATGTACCGCCTGATGTTGAAAAGATGCCAATTAGTGATGAATTAAAGCAATATTTAAAAGCTAATAGGCGGAATGTAAGCACTCCATTTAAATCAAAATTAACTGCGGAACAGGAACAAGAACGAAAAGTATTTTTACAACACCAGATTGATGAATTAGCCAAACGAGAGGAGAACAGCCAATGAATAATTTTACATCAAATGAGGCTGAACAAGCGGTTTTAGGTGCTGTTCTTCTTGATCCAAATATTTTTCCAGAAATTAATTTGCAACCAGAATATTTTTTCACCCCGTTTCATGGCGAAGTTTTTAAAGCTATGCAACATCTTCATGAGAACAATATACCCATTGATATCATAAGTTTGTTCCAGCAACTAGGCGGGAATGATTTGGTCTATTTGACCGAATTATCAGGTGTTACACCCACAACTGCAAATGTTGCCTATTATGCTAAAACGATTAAGGATGCATTTTTCAAGCGTAAGAAGCATACGATAGCTTCGAAATATATAAACGAACCTAACGAAGATAACGAACAAGCTTTGAGGGAAGCTCTTTTGCTTGAAGATGATAACGAGACGGATCAGCAACGCGGTTTTCTGGATGTTGGGAACAAATTAGTTGAAAAGATTTTTGATGAAGGTACCGCTAAAAATGAAACGATGTCAACTGGATATCTTCACTTGGATAAGGTACTAGGCGGTTTGCAACATGAAGAATTGGTTATTGTAGCTGCTCGTCCATCGGTTGGTAAAACTGCTTTTGCGTTAAATATTGGTTTTAATGTTGCCAATTGCGAAGAAGGTGCTGTTAGTATATTCAGTGCTGAAATGTCAAAGGAAAAAATCACTTATCGACTCCTTAGCAATTTAATGGCTATCGATGCATCTGTTTGGAAAGACCCTTACAATCGCTTATCCGTAGAGGATAAGGACAGAGCTTTGAGAGCTTTTACTCATATTAGCAAACGACCTCTAAACATCGTTGATAAGTCAGGGCCTAGTTTGTTAGATGTGGAGAAAGAGATTATTCAAAATAAAAAGGATTATCCGGATTTAAAGCAATTGATCATTATTGATTATTTGGGCTTGATGTCAGCAGTTGGAAAATTTGAAAGACATGATTTGAAGATAGGTGCCATTACAAGCGGATTAAAGAGTTTGGCGCGCAAATATCACGTCTGCATCATATTGTTATCCCAGCTTTCTCGTGGTGTCGAGAATCGGCAAGATAAGCGTCCGATGCTCTCGGATATTAGAGATTCCGGCAATATTGAACAAGATGCCGATAAAGTTGCGTTTCTGTATCGTGATGATTATTACGATAGGAATAGCGAATTGAATGGCATCATTGAAATCATTGTAGCAAAAAATCGCGATGGCACAACTGGCACCGTAAATCTTGCCTTTATGAAGAAGTTCAGTAAGTTTAATTCCTTAACTGTTAATTGAAAACCCAGCCATTAGGCTTTCACATACAACCAAATTTAGGAGGAATGAAAAATGGAAACTAAACAGGTTAAGTTAGACGAAATTGCAGACGGTGCAGCACCAGCATTGTTCGAAAAAGCTGCGGAGGCAGTTATGGAAAACATCTATAATCCTAATACGGACGCGACTAAAAAGCGAAAGGTAACGCTCGAATTTGTTTTCACACCAGGTAAAAAGCGCGATCAGTCAACAGTTAGTGTTCAAGCTAAAACAACGCTACAGCCAATTGTACCAGTTGAAACAACTGTTATTATTGGCGTAGCAAACGATGGCAAGGTTGTAAGTAATGAATTGAAATCAGGTGCTATCGGCCAGGGATATATGGATGTCGAAACTGGCGAAGTGAAAGATGATACCGGCAAACCGGTTGCTGCTGATGGCAAAGTTTTAGACTTAAGACAAACAAAATAATGAAAATATTGGAGGAATAGACAAATGGAAAAAGATGCATTGCAATACTTAGTGGAGCTGAACAAAGAATATGAGGTTGTGGATGGGAGAGTATTTATTGATCCTGATTTGCGTGAGGTCAGAAAAGAGACGGCTGCACCATTTGGAATCAGCACGTTATCAGGCTTAGTAAATTATATTCAATCAGAATTTGATGGTGATGATACGGTAATGGTCCAAGTCGTATCTCCTAAAAAAGTACGGGTTCTAGGGCAAATGAACGCCAATAAAGAGAGAGATAAATTTGTTAATGTGGAAGCTATTGTGCCGGAATTTGATTATGGAAGATTCCATGATATGGAGGATTTCAATATAAAACTTCAATCGCTATTTTTACCAGGGCTGGACCGTGACGTTATTTTGCAAGTAGTGGGCAATGTTAAAGAGGAAGATGTGAGAAGTTATGGGGATAACGGCGTTTCTCAAAGTGTGGTAGCAAGTACCGGTATCGCGAACGTTGAAAACATTTTAGTGCCGAACCCAGTTAAACTTGCGCCATATCGAACATTTACGGAAGTTGAACAACCAGAATCGCTATTTGTATTCAGAATGCAAGACGGTCCGCGTGCAGCATTGTTTGAAGCAGACGGAGGGGCTTGGAAGAACCAAGCCATTAAGGCTATTGAAACTTTCCTAAAAGATAAATTAAGCACGGATATAGAAAATGGCCGCGTTCACGTAATCGCCTAATAATACGAGGGCGGGAAACCGCCCTTAAAGATGAATGAAGGAGAGTGTAGAAATGGAAGAAGTATTGCACTTTAAAGTTGATCCGCTATGGATCATTAGAACAATGCTACAAATTCATGTTGAAAATGTGTTAGAAGATCAGTTATCAGAGGCTGAAACGTATGCACTTTATGCTTGTATTCAAGAGCTAACGGATGAGGAGACAGAGGCATTAGGACATGAATATGGAAGGATTAACAATCTTGATTTTGTTAGTTTATCAGGCACGGTAGAACAACGAGAGGCATTTTACAAAATTCTCATTGAGACGGATCGCTATAAAAAATTGCTATTTGAAAATCAATGTCAAGGATATGCAGGCATGGGCGTTGCTGATATTTTAGCGAAAAAATTCTACCCGTGCGCTTTCGCGGAACATTGGAAAACGCTAATGCGAATTATGGAAGAAGAGTATTGGGAAATGGATACCGAGGATACTAAAGAAATGGATGCCTTCATACTAAACAATTTTGAACTTGTCGGGGGTACAGAAGAAATCGAACATTATACTAAGGATAAAACCAGAGATAGGTTTTCCATTATCAATTTACACAAAAAAATGAACAAAAAGCAGCAAGACCTACAAATGATGCGGGATTCATTAATTCATGCTGCGTACTCTAAAAAGTCAGAGTTAGATGGTAAGTCATATAAGGAGATAGAAGCAATGTACGGCCAAATGCGCGCTGAAATTGATTAAGGGGGGGCTTGTTTTATGAAAATTGCTATAACGGTTGTTATGGTTGTCGGGGTATTCGTGCAAATGTATTTAATGTTTAGGATGCTGCGGAATTACAGAGATGGCGAGGATGTAATTCATCTTGTAATACCAATTTTGATAATAACAGCAGTTACACTATTACTTAATAATATTAGTAGGCTTGTATTTGATTAACATGAACCTTGTAGAGGAGGAATAGCATATGCCTATTAAAACAGGCGATTATGTTGTAATGCATACGGTAGCGGAGTCAGAGAAGCACAAAGGATTGTTATGGAAAGTGATAAGTGAGCCCTACATGGTAGGAAAGCGAGAAATGGTATTCCTTGAAGGTTATAGAGGCTCGTTCGCAACACAGTATCTGCAAGTGGTTGAATACGATCCGATGAATGACTTAAACGAGATTCACAGGCGAATAGATAAGCTGAATGAAGTTAAACAGATACAGGGCCGAAAAGGAAATTATGATTATGATTCTGGTAATTGCGGAATATACAACGGTTTAGAACTGGCTGCATCGATTCTGGAAAGACGAGACGCCAATTTTGCGAACAGGATTGTTTGCAAGCAGTGTAACTCGATCAACTATTTCATGGACGATGAGCAGCAAGAAAAATGCAAATGGTGTAAATGGCCGTTTGAGGAGGAAAATATCCATGACAAAAAGATATAGAATACACAGAAAATTAGTCTACTTTACGGTAGTTTGTGAGAATGAACAGTTTCCAATGTCATTAATAGTTCGAGCGAAAAAAGCAACTCTTGGAAGTGACGACCTCATAGAGATGCAGGATAGGATGATAAAGAGCGTAGTAAAAAATGAAGATATTAATAAGGGGGATGTTATTGTTAGGATTTTGAGCCTATGCTCATTGTAATTATTTTTAGAAATTAATTTAATTAGGTCGAAATCGACCAGTTTAGAATTGGAGGAGTATAAAAATGAGTCATTTTACAGTAGCGGTAGTAACTAAAACAGGAGCATTAGAGGAAGTGGAAAAGCTTCTAGCACCCTTTGATGAGGGAATAGAAGTTCCACACTACAAGACGAAGGCGGATATTATAAAAAAAGGTCGTGCATCCATTGAATCGTATAAACATGGGATATATCAGGAATACCTAAATGATCCACAAAAGTATTTAGATGGTTGTAATAACGACTCCCATGCTAATTATATATCAGTTGAATTTCCTAAGAAATTAGAATGGACGGATGAAGAAGTATACGCAGATGAAATTAAATGGGAAGAGGAGGAAAATATCCAAGCTAACGGTTCAGTATTTTCAAGTTATAATCCTAAATCGAAATGGGACTGGTATCAAGTCGGAGGACGTTGGAGCAATCATCTGACTTTAAAGGATGGTACAACTGCGGACACTGCAAAAATTGAAAATCTCAATTTACCAATAAAAGAGACTTTTGCATTACTTACACCAGATGGGGACTGGCATGAACGCGGGAAAATGGGATGGTGGGCCATCGTTACAGATACGAACCACAATTACAGTGAGGAATACAATAAATTGATATTAAAACATGAAGATTGTTTTGTTACAATAGTTGACTGCCATATCTAATTTAAAAATATGTTGGAGGTAATGGAATGATTGAAAAACAGTTTGATACAGATAATAAAACGGTGACACTTGAAATGGACATGACAATAGACGATGCAACAGTATTTGAGGCAGGCATGCAATATAAGGTTAATGAAGGCGGATTTATTCAAAATGAAAATGGTAGCAATATTCATATAGTGGACATATTTGTGCCGTTTCGTGTAGATGTTGCTTTTGCGGAAACCGAGGAGGTGGAGTAATTTGGATATGAACGATATAGTAAATAATGCTATTCATTCACAAGAAGAAATGTTTGGCTGGCTCGCATCATTAGAAAATTACGATAAGGTGACGATTGAAAGGCGCGATGGTAATAAAATCGAGGCTATAGCCCGCCGCGAAATAGGGATTGAAGAAATGAATTCCGCAACAACAATAAGGTTTAGAAATTCCATGTGGTTCACTAACGTTCGTGTTAACGGAAAAGAACTCATGGTGAAAAACGGTATGGGGGTTGACGATAGTGACTGAATTACAACCAATCTGCCAATCGTGTGATGAAAAATTTGTGAAGTGGGACGAGATTGTCATTTTTCGAGGCATTGCTTATCACAAGGATTGCTTACATGAAGTTCCTGGCGTATCTTCTTATTTTGATAAAAGTTTACAGCAAGAATTTTTAGGTACAGGGGAAGATGCGGACTTCGAAGGCGATGCGTACGAACATTTCGAGGGATTAGAGGAGGAAGAAGCAGAATGATTTATAAACTAAAACACCATGCAGGCGAAACCGTGGGCTTCGAGGCAGGGGCGCCCGCAGGTAAAATTGTAGAAGCTTTGGAAGTCGCGGTTGCTGCTGTAATAGTCAACTATGGTCCGTCTGCGGATTTGAGTAACACGGAGTTGGTGGAGATACTGCACAGAGGAATGTCCAAGTACGGCGTGAAACGTATAGAGACCGATAAGCAATACTTTGGTGTTGAGATTGATATGTTTGACTTGTACGAGTCTATCGCTGCCGATATTGGTGCGATTGAGTCTAAACGAAACATTTATAAATTTCATCAAAGTATTGCAGCTATAGCCTGCACGGTCTATATGGAAGGGCTAATACATTCATCAAAGGAGGCGGAGTAGTTGAATATCATAAAAAAAGGTGATGTTGTCAAAGCAAAAATCTTAACATTTCTTATAGAGCCAAACGGCAGCCTAGCTACGCATAACAAGGGCTCAAAGTTCCGAGTGACAAAAATATACAATTCGAAAATGCTAAAAGTTAAATCGCTATCAGGAATTGACGAGGGAACTGTTTTAGTTTCGAGTATTGAGGTGATGGGATGATTATTAAATCAAAGCAAATTATTGAGCGTATTGGTGTATTCCATAACAGCGAAGAAGAGTTAAATAGCAATATTGAAAACTTAATGAAAGATGGATACAGCGGCAATATAAGACTCGATGACGCAGCGTATAAACGTTCGGCGACCGCATTTTTGGATGTAGCTAATGAGGATGAATCAGCGCTATTAGATAGATACCCAGGTTTAAAAATACACCATTATTTAAAATCACGCTTTTCGGATAGCCCCTTTCGTTACGTCCTTTATACCGAACACGAAAAAATAATAGAGGGGCGTGAAAACTAATGAAGCAAGGTAAACGCCCCACAAAACGGCAATCAATTTTTATTTCCAGTCATAAACTCATAGCAGCCAATTGGCTTGTCGTGAAGGATACTAGTACGGAAATGCAAATTAAACACAGGGTTAGCGGAAAGGTGAGGAGTTTGGAAAAATGGTAATTCAAATTAGTGAAACCTATTTCATCACAAACGATACCAGGAACATCATTTGCAACAAAAGAACGCCTAACAGCAAAGATACTAGTAAGGGTGACACAATCACACGGACGTATCATCCAACATTAGCTAGCGCAGTGAAATGGATTGCAGAGGACATAAAAAAAGGCGATTCAATCCAGAGTATCGAAAGTCTAAAGATGGTGCTAATCGATTTTGAAAATAGTTTGAGCGCACTTATTGCCCAGTTAGAAAAAGCGGGAGGTGTTCGGAATGTCAAGGATGCTAACGAGAAAGCGGAGAGCGAAACAAGCAATAATGATAGCGGAAATAACAAAACTGATTGATGTACACGATGAAGGGGCAATTGATTTCAAGGATTGTAACAATAAATACTGCTCTTTATGTCGGAAAATTGAGATAAAACAAAATGAATTAAATAAATCCTTCAATGGTATAACAGATATTAAACCGGATAATTCACTGGATGGTTTAACTCGTCCTGAAAAGACAAAAGTTATTAAGCTCCGGTTAGACGCCAAAAGTGAAGAGGATTATTTTGAATTAAGGGACGAGGGATTGATTGATAAATTAATTGCTCAAGAGTGGCGAGTGCCAGCTGGTAGTCTAGCACGTTGGAAGCAGAGCAATAATATTATTACGAAAGAAGAACATCTAGATATTTCAGTAGAGGACTACAACGATATGCGGAATCAAGGTTTATCAGATAGTGTTATTGCAATGACTTTAGACGTTGATATTAGCAAAGTAAGCGGCTTTAAACGGAAGAATAATATTAAAAATGAGCGAGTAACTAAGTATTTTAGGAGATCCGGACATGCAACGAAAATCAGTAAGTGACGCATAAAAAAACCGAAACGCTAAAGCGCCCCGGCTAGATGGAGAGTGTATAAATCCATAATAGCACAGGGGCGTGAATAAAGTGAGAGAATTAATTTTAGAATATGAAGATGGGCGAAAAGCGCTATTAGAATACATCAGTACGTTACCTGGAAAGCGTGAGCCTAAAGTATTTCGTAATTACAAACTGATTCGCAACAGTGCCAGTGATCAGCGCAGAAGTGAAGCCATGAAGATGCTACGGGATATGGATTACGCATTGAAATGGATGCGCGATGGGCATGATCCTAAGCGACTAAAAGGCATAGAAGTAAAGGATGGTTACAAAAACATTGTCAAATTAGACCCAGCAAAGCTACAGCAATATTATTCAGAATCAATAACTACTTTGGAAAATCCAGATGTGGAATTAAATTATATCCAGCTCGAGGTAATAGAGAGCGTATTAAATATGCTATCAGAACGTGAAAAAGATGCCTACATTCTAATTCGCGCAAATGAATACACGTTTGCAGAAGCAGCAGAGGCTTTAAATATAAAGAAATCTAGTGTGCAAAAGTACGTGGAGAGGGCAGAAAAAAAGATCAGTGATGCGTATGCTAGCGATCTATTTTTTCAACAATACCTAACTTCGTGATTCTTGTCGTACGATAGCGGACTAATAGTGAAGGGTGATTTTTATGGAATTACATGAATCAATTGAAAGGATTATGTCAAAGGCTAACGGTGCCGATTCAGACAAAATAAAAGCGCTATACGTAAATGATCCAGTTTTTAAGGCGGATATGGATTTTGTTAAAAAGCACATAGAAGAAGTTTTTGCGCCATTAGTGCGGGCTGTTATTGAGGCTGCATTATCCATTATCGAAACACTTAGAGAGCAGCTACTAAAATTAAATGACGAACAGCGTGCATCGCTGGGGTGTGATGAAACCATAGCGCAATTGGGTTTTGTATCGCCTACTATTGATGTCAAAATGGGAGGACGTGGAAGCATGAAAGGTGCAACCATGGGCGCTATGCATAAGCAATTGTTGAGAGGCACAAATGAATAAAGATGGCAGGCTATTAGGCTGAATCTATTTTCACAAAACAACACATGATAATGGAGGTGGGAGTTGATGCGTCATGGAGAAACATAAGTTAGCGGAAGTTGATTATAACGAAGGCATGAAATATAAGGACATTGCGTTAAAATATGGCGTGTCTATGAACACAGTTAAATCGTGGAAGAAGCGGCATAATTGGAATCGCGATAAGGATGCACTAAAGGAAAAAGGGGTGCACACAAAAGAGCGAGGGGGTGCACCCTCTGGCAACGAATTTGCAAAGGGAAACAGTGGTGGAGCGCCCGCAGGTAATCAGAACGCGCGCGCGCATGGGCTGTTTTCAAAGTTCCTAAATGATGATGCTCTAGAAATAATGGATATTATCGACCAACAAACCCCAGCAGATATCGCTTGGGACCTCGTGAAAATACAGTACACTGCCATCATTCGCTCACAAAAAGTTATGTGGGTACGTGATAACCTGGACCACCTAGACGACAAATCCGGGGAGAGCTGGGGCGAGGGCGGCGGCAGTGAATCTAGGAAAGTGGCTTATGCTTACGAGCAGCAGGCCGCTTTTTTGGCGTCCCAAAGCCGCGCTATGTCGGAGTTGCGCTATTCTATTAAGAATTTCCTAGATATATCGGATGCATTTGACGAGAGGCGCAAGAAAATCGAGATCATGGATGCGAACCTTGAGAAAATTAAGGCAGACACGAAAAAAGAAGGCAATGACAAGGTTGCCACGGTTATTGTATCGAACAGGGACGAAATGCAAGCTTACCTTGATGCCCAAAAAGCAGCAAAGGCGGGTGATAATGATGGCGAAAATCCAGATTCATCCGGCAGTTCATAAGCAGCTGCAAGAATATAAAGTGATAAACGTAATTGATATGATTAATCCGGCATTCTATGATTTTTGGCTATCTGAACATAACCATTTAGTAGCTAAAGGCGGCCGGTCCTCTATGAAGTCATCGGTTATTAGCCTTAAGCTAGTAGAAATGAAGATGCAAGACCCTCTATCTAATATGGTATGTCTGCGGAAGGTTGCTAATACGTTGTACAAGTCAGTGTACCAGCAAGTGAAGTGGGCTCTTTATGAAATGGGCGTTGCGGATCAGTTTGTATTTGGTAAGTCACCTATGGAGATTATTCACCGTGAATGGGGAACGGGCTTCTATTTTTCGGGGTGTGATGATCCGGCCAAACTTAAATCAATGAAAATACCGGTTGGGCATGTTAGCGCGTTATGGTTTGAAGAGTTGGCGGAGTTCGCGGGAATTACCGATGTCGATATAGTAGAGGATACCTTTATACGTGCGGATTTGCCAGATGACAAGGAAGTTAAAGTATTTATGAGCTTTAACCCGCCAAGAAACCCGTATGAATGGGTGAATGAATTTATCGATGCTCGGCAGTGTGATGACGATTTCCTTATTCATCATACAACCTATTTAGATGATGAAAAGGGCTTTTTATCGAAACAAATCATTAAGAAGATTGAAAAATATAAGAAGAATGATCCTGATTACTATAACTGGATGTACCTAGGCAAAGTAATCGGCATGGGCGATAACGTTTATAATATCAACTTATTCCATCGAATTCCCGAGCTGCCAGTTGATGATCCAGTTATTCTTATTGATATTGGTATCGACACGGGGCACCAGGTGTCTGCTACGACCTATCTTGCAATTGGCCTGACCGCTAAAGGCAAGGTTATTTTGCTTGATACCTATTATTACAGCCCAGCTAACAAGGCAGTAAAGAAATCGCCTTCGGAACTGTCTGCGGAGTTGGACGAGTTTATGAATGATGTTCAGAAAAAATACAATGTGATTCTGGACAGGAAAACGATAGACAGCGCGGAAGGTGGCTTGCGTAACCAGTATTACAAAGATTTTGGAACGCGGTTACGCCCAGCACCAAAAGCCGGTAAGACTAAGGCGGATATGATTGATCCGGTGCATGACCTCTTAGCGCAAGGGCGCATGTTCATTCTCGATATACCAGCCAACAAGGTATTTTATGAAGAGCACAAGCGCTATGCCTGGGACCCGGATACTATTGTACGTGGCAAGGCAGAGGTTGTTAAGGAACATGATCACACTTGCGATGCATTCCAATACTACGTTATCGACAATATGCGCAAGTTAGAACTGAAATACTAAGCACAGGGGTGAGACTATGTTTACCAAGATTATCAATAAAATTAAGGGGGTGTTATATCGAATGAAGTTGATTAAAGGCGTTGAGATACAACAAAAGGTAGATTTACAGGTGGATCAGTCATTTTACGATGAGATAGCCCGCTGGCGTTGTTGGTATCAAGGTTTTTACAAGGAATACCACGAAATTTGGTACTACGTGCAGGGCATAAAACGCAGCAGGAACATGATAACGCTGGGAATGAGTAAACAGGTATCGCAAGAAATGGCCAACATGATTTGTAATGAAAAAATGGAGGTCAGTTGTGATAACGAAGCGGTATCAGCGTTTATTGATCCGATTTTAGAAGAGAATGGCTTTATTAACAATACGCAGGAAAACGCCGAGTATATGATGGCGCTTGGTGGCATGGTTGCCGAGGTTTTCAGCGATCGTAACAATATCAAGGTATCGTATGTTCCGGCTGAAAACTTTATCCCTCTTTCATGGGATGTTAATAAAAAGATTGACCAGGCGATTATTGTAGTCGAGCAAACGAGAAAGAAAGATTTTGTCTATACGCTTCTTCGCAGTCATTTGAAGCGAGAAGAAGGCGATGAGACATTGTATTACATTGAAAACGAGTTATTTAAGGCAAACGTGAATGATTCGACTTTGGGGCAGCCGGTGGACCTCGCAATCATCTATCCGGACTTGGAACCATATGTTGAGTTCCCGAATGCCCAACGCCCTTTCTTTGCTTACTGTAAGCCGGCTATTGCGAATAATATCAACTCGAATATACCGTTGGGCATTTCCATATTCGCTAATGCCATAGATACGTTAAAAACGATTGACACGGTTTTCGATTCATTTAACCGTGAGTTCAAGCTAGGGAAAAAGCGTGTTGTGGTACCTAATGCATGGCTACGTGGAGCAGTTGAAAAAGTTGGTGATACTTCGAGGGTTGTTACAAAGTTTGATGTGGATGACGAAGTATTTCAAGCGATGGAAATGGATGAAAACAAAGAGCAGTTTATGGACATTTCTCCGGAACTTCGCTCACAAGCTCATATAAGTTCGCTGGATGCCCTTTTAAAAACTCTCTCATCACAGACCGGTTTTTCAGCTAACACATTCGGATTTGAGGCTACGGGATTAAAAACGGCAACCGAGGTAGTAAGTGAGAACAGTAAGACATTTCGAAGCAAGCAATCACACGAAAATAACATAGAGGATTTTGTTGCGGAAGTGGTGGAAAGTCTTTTGTGGCTGGCTGATTTCCTACAAATATCACCATATCCAACGGAACCCTATACGGTTACAACCTCTTTTGATGACTCTATCGTCAATGACAAAGATTCAAAAATTAATCAGCAGGTTTCGCTAAAAGGTGCCGGGCTACAATCTAGAAAACGGGCTATTATGGAGGCACAAGATGTTGATGAGGCAACTGCTTTGGAAATACTTGCAGAGATTGAACAGGATGAAAAAGTTGTCACGGCGGAAATGGTTGATGCGTTTGGAGTTGATTAATCATGCAGTTGTCACAGCAGATAATTGAAATTTATCTGAAGCTTGAAGGGCTGTTGTTGGATTCTATAGGTAAAGCAATTGGAAGCGGGAGCAACGTTACAAAAGATACCTTGGAAAAGTGGCAAGCTAGCCTATACAGGGAACTTAGCAGTTTACAAAACTACCAATTGCGGCTAATCATGCAAGCGGCCAAAAAAGTAAATCCAAAAATGCGGAGTATGATCCGAGAAATGGCAACGGACCAGGCGAGGATTACAACAAAAGAAATACAGCAGGTACTTCCTGAACTCGAGGGAATTCCTTTTACAGATAGTACGAATACAAAGCAAGCCTTGATGACACTGGACTTGGAAGCAATGACACGTTTAGAAATGATGAATGCAACGATGTTAAAACAATCCTCTTCTATTTACCTAGAAATTATAACGCAGGCCTCTGCTGAATTTGTAAACGGAGCCATCACGCTAGAGGAGGCGCTTGTTAAGACTGCGGCCAAATGGTCCGAAAATGGTATGCCTGCATTGATTGATAGGCGCGGAGCGAAATGGAGTACAGAGGCTTACGTAAATATGGTTGTTAAGAACACGCAAAAAAATGTTGCGGACAAGATTCAAAATGCGCGTTTTGATGATTACGATGTGGACCTTGTAGGAGTTTCTAGCCATGCAGGAAGCCGCCCGACTCACCTAGATTACCAAGGGCGAATATATAGCCGCAGTGGTAAAAGTAAAAAGTACCCGCCTCTTTCTAGCACTAGTTATGGAAAAATTGACGGTATTGTTACCGGTATCAATTGCAATCATCGTCTTTATGTTTACATCGAAGGGGTATCGGTGCAACGCTACCACCCTTACAACAAAAAGGAATCAATTGCGAAGTACAAAGAATCGCAACGGCAGCGGCTTTTAGAAAGAAACATTAGGAAAGCCAAGCATCAATTTTCAATGTTGCAATCTATGGAAGTCGATGAAAATTATTTGAAAGATGCAAGGCGCAGGATCACTTACCGACAAGCGCAAATGCGGCAATTTATTAATCAGACGGGACGCACAAGGCGTTATAACCGCGAGCAAATAGTTGAGACGTAGCCAATATGCTAGGTCTTTTTATTATGAAGAAATTAGGAGGAATTAGGATGAAGTTTTATTCTGAAAAGCCAAATCAATCAAATGTGAAGGGAGGTGACGAATTGAAAAACACTAAAATGGTTAAGTTTGATATCCAACATTTTGCAGAAGGAGCACCCGAGCCACCAGAACCGAACGCGGCAGGTAATGAACCGTCAACAGAGCCAACGCCACCCACACCTCCAACGAATCTAGCCGCTGATACATTCAGCAAAGAGGACTTTTTGAAGGATTTAGGCGTGGAGAATGAGGATGCGTTAAAAGCGCAAATGAAAGCATACAAAGAGTTCCAAGACGGCCAGAAAACCGAAGCGGATAAGCAAGCGGAAGCCTTGCAAGCTGCGCAGGATCAAGCAACACAAGCTTTAAATGAATCTGTTCAAAAAGATTGGCAAATTGCAGCACTAAAAAATGGCGTATCTAGTGAATCGCTTAATGACGTTATTGCGCTTGCCGAAAAGACAGGCGAAAAAGATGTGGATAAGGCGGTTGCGGCGGTTTTAGACAAATACCCTTTTTTCTCGGAAGATGGGAAACAAAAGCCAGTAATCAGTACCGGTAACCAATCTAAACAGACGAATCTTACAGAGACTACAGCAGATAAGTTTAAAAGCGCATTTGAAAAAATGTGGCCAACGAACAACAAATAAAAAATAGAAAGTAGGAAACTAAAATGCCAGCAGTATTAAATTATGCAACAGACTATCAACAAGCCTTACAAGAACCATTCCGCCATATGCTTCAATCAGCGGAACTTTGGAACAGTCCATCAAATAGCATTATTAAATGGACAGGGCAAAAAGAAGTGAAATTGCCTAAATTGGTTGTTAACGAAGGGATGAAGGACCGCACCCGTCGTGTTATTACTGGTTTCGAGGCGAATTATAGCAATGACTGGGAAACATATCAGCTTGAAAATGAACGTTATTGGCAAACACTTGTTGATCCATCTGACGTTGATGAAACCAACTTTGTTACTACGATGACAGAGATTACGCGTGTATTTAACGAAACTCAAAAGATTCCTGAAAAAGATAAATACATGTTCTCTAATTTGTTTAACAAGAAGAAGGCCATCAATGCCACAGATGGAATCTATGAAATGACATTGACCGAAGCGAATATTTTGCGCCAGTTTGATGATATGATGCAAAAAATGGACGAAGAAGCAGTGCCTTCTAATCGTGTATTGTACGTTACTCCGGCGATTTCGAAAATTATTAAACGTGCCGATGGGTTAACTCGTACTTTTAGCGTTCAAGGTGGTGCACAGGCTATCGATACCCGTGTAAGCCGCTTGGACGAAGTTAATTTGCGGGAAGTAGCGCCTGATCGTTTTAAAACGCTTTACAATTTTAGTAATGGGGCAATCGATGATCCAACGGCACAACAAATTCAAATGATGCTTATTTATATTCCGTCCATGTGTGCGCCGGAAAAATATTCATTCGCTGGATTTGATGAGCCTAGAGCTAGCACAGCAGGGAATTTTTTATATTATGAACAGCTTTATAACGATGTAATTGTGTTCAAACAACGTTCTAATGGTATTCAGTTTGTAATTAAACCGGTTTGATAAAAAATAGAGAGGGTGAATTTATATGGCAGTTGTAACAGTAAAAAAAGATGCCAAAGTATTAAATATTGACGAAAGCGAGCAAGATTTTTTCCTTGCGAAAGGGTTCGACGTTGTAGAGCTTGATAAAAGCGGTAAAAAATACAATGTAACACAACGAGCGACAGAGAATAAGCAGGTTGACGTTTCCAAATTATTAGAAGCAGAGGGCAAAGTGGAGCAGCTCAAAACTGAAAAGAAAGAGCTTCAAGCAGCGAACAAAGAATTAGGAAAACAAAACGAAGAGTTAACAAAGCAGCTGGAAGAAGCGCAAAAGGCTTTAGAGGCTAAAGCGGACGATAAGGCCGAGGATAAAACAGCGAAATGAGGTGATAGCAATGGATTACATTGATAAAGACTATTACCGAAATATCTATAAAGGAACACCAATTGATGATAATGTCGAATTAGGCAATTTAATTACTCGCGCCAGCAGAGACATCGACAGATACACACGCTATGTGATTGTTCAGGAAGGGTTTTCCAATCTTATAGAATTCCAGCAAGATCGTGTAAAGGAAGCCACAGCCTCTCAAGTTGAATTCTTAGATATTAATGGTGCTACTGCCTCAACCGTTGACAGCGGAGCGGGTGGTAGTTTTGATATTGGGAACTATAGCGAAGGTGGTGGGGCTAACGGTGCAAGTAAAACGGGTGGGCAAACAGTATTGTTCGCAAATAGCATTTATGGCATCTTGGCCCCAACTGGTTTACTGTACTCTGGTGTCTCAACTATTTCGCGCGGCGGTGGTTGTTGTGGTTAGACCTATACAACGCCGCTTATTAATTCATGATATCGAATACCAGGAGTACATTGCAAAAGGGAAGCATGGGGAAGATTGGAAACGGGGGATTCCTATTTATCGCGTTCGCGTAGAGCCTACAAACAAAGTTGTCACATCGGCAGAAGGCGATGAAATTCAATCGAATACTCGTATTTTTATTGATCGAATTAACTCCACGCCTGCTTTCGAATTAGCAGAGAAATCCAAAGTGATATTTGATAGCAAGGAATATATTGTTGCGGCAGTCTCTACATTTTATGCGGCAAGCCCGCAAGTACACCATTGGGAGGTGTATTGTAAATGATTAAGCTTAACGTAAAAGTCGAACTAGGGGATGTCGTTGGTTCGTGTGATGAGCGCATAGAAAAAGCACAATTCGCTTTAGATAATCAGGTACTAAAGGATTCCAATTACTTCGCACCGGAAGATACTAAGGCAACACAAGACAGCGCTCTGATACATTCTAAAATTGGTGAGGGTGAGCTTGCATGGGTTACGCCATATGTTCGTCAAATTTACTACAATCCTCAATATAATTTTAGCAAGGATAAGAATCCGAATGCATCTGGTCTCTGGTTTGAAGTAGCTAAATCAAGGTTTTTGAGCGATTGGGTGCGCGTCGCTAACACGGCGGCGGGTGGTCGAGTATGAGCTTAAGAGAATCATTCTTTGATGCTATTGACGCACATTTAAATGCCAATGTAGCAATGTTCAGCGAATTACGGTTGAGTGATTTAGACATTGAAAATCAGGATATTATTTTTCGGTTTACGCCATCCCCGCCTGGACAGCGGTATTTTGATAGGTCTAGATTAAAAGATTTTTCGTTTCAAATCATTGTACAACACGAAAGCCGATTAACGGCTATGAACACAATAGAAGTCATAACGGAATCGTTAGAACTATCAAATGGCGAATTAGTGCCGGACGATGGTTCTTTCTCATTGGTAGGATGTGAAATATACACCGAACCTACAGAAATCGGTAAAACTGATAAGAATTTATTCATGTGGTCCGCAATGTTTCAAGCGGAGCTAAGTAAAAACTAAGGAGGAAAAGATTATGCCAAAAGCATTTTTATTACAACATAACTATCGTTTTTTCTGGAACTCAACCCCAGGGGCAGCCATTACAGATGAAGGGTGGTTACGCATCGGTGGCGGGATAAAGAGTATTGACCCAGACAATAACGAAGAAGTGGATCAAACTGCATACTATGACGATGAGGGCGGCTCTACTTCTACCGTTACAGGGCAGCAAAAAACATACCCTATGGATGCGGACCGAGATTATAACGACCCATTCCAAAATTTTGTTTTTGATGTTGCAGACACGGATTTGACAAAACGAGACGGGGAATTTTATGTTATCAATCCTAAAAAATTAGGCCTTAAGGGAAATGGTGCGCTCGTGAACATTAAGCCACCAGGTGGCGATGCGAATGCTAAGGGAGGATGCTCATTTGAGTGTCATTTTAACGGTAAGCCTGAAAAAATCGAAAGTGCCACAGAACCAGAAGTGGACACTGCGCCCTGATGCTCCCTCTAATCTTCATGTTACAGCAGTTACAGATACAACAATCACATTTGCATGGGACGAAGTACTAGCAGCAGATTTTTATTTGCTACGTTTGAGCGGTGAAACAAGAGCGCGCCGGTTTGATTCAAATCAGGCAGTAGTTACAGGGCTTGTTTATGATACCGTATATTCTGCAAAAGTATCTGCTGTAAATGGAGTTATAGAGGGCGATTCAAGTAATGTGGTAACTCAAAAAACACTATTGCCGAAGCCTATTGTTTCTAGATACTTGTATGGAGAAAGTTATATTAATGGATCAGCTGTAAATGCATCTAATGTTACGAATTGTAGGTTGTATAGAAAAGGTGAAATGACAGCATTATTAACAGGAACGGTAACCGCAGGCGTTTTAAGAATTTATGTACTGGGAAATGTGAATATCATTCCAGGTAATCAATATGATATTCGTGCAATAGACGGCAATCCTAATTTACCGACATCGGTACCAGGGATGCCCACAACAATAACAGCAGAGTTGGCTAAAATAACACTGAACAATGTTGTAGCTAGTTCCGGGATTGTCTCGGGTACCACTGAAAATAACGGGCAAGTTAGAATAAGCGTCGATGGTGTTAATAAAACAGTGTTCACGGCGACCGCAACAGGTGTGTTCAGTGGTAGCATATCCGGAATGGTCGCGGGGGCGGTAATTAAGGCGGAGGCTAAAGTTGGTACAATTTTTCCAAGCTATGCGGAAAAGGTAGCGACATAAAGAGGAGGCGTTATATTTGAGATATAAAGATATAAATCCAGCATTTGATCCGCTATTGAAAAATATAACAACGACACAATTGCATGTCATTGGTGTTTTTGCTCCGGATAGCAAAATCTATATTTCACTAAATAACGGCCGTCATTTTTCTATTGTCACGGATATAGGCGGCTTGTTTGAGTACGATTTTGAGGAGCTTCATGTAGGCGATATCGTTACATTTTCAGTGAAAAACGGATCAAATTATGACACATTTTTAGAAGAATCTATACGTGAGTAAAATAAATTTAGGAGAGTGAACTTTATTATGGCAATTACTATTGATACTAAAAAAGCGTTTGAGGAAGTCATTATTTACAATGAAACATATACCGTTGATTTTTCCGATGAAAAATTATTAGAGTATGAAAAAGAAGCGGCGAAGTGGGAAGGGATCGCAAAGAACGAGCAGGCAAATCGATCACTTTCGGAAAATATAAAGTTGGTAAAAGAGGCTTTTGTTGTTTTCTTCAATGAGGAAATAGCGGACGAAATTTATAATAATTCAGGGAAAAGCTCCATGGTATGTACTAATATCGCTATGCAACTTTTCAAAGTGTTTAAAGAGCGGATGGCAGAATTTGAAGATAAGAAGCTCAAGGAATACTTGGAAGAGGATGACGAAGAAACAGTTAGCGAGTGATGGGCATGTTTTCTTTGACGAGCAAAAAAAAAGCTGATCGGCATATTACCTATAGAGGTGAAAAAGTGCTGATCAGCATTACTTTTGACAATGTTATTAAAGCAATAAAGCTATATGATGATAAGTTTTTAAAGGAAAATCAGAAAATCTATATCATGTATAGAATGTTTGTGAAAGATTACAAGAAATATGACCATACGCCGCGTGATGTCGTTAAAATTACTGAACTTATTTACAAAGAGTTGAGCCAAACAGATTCCGATAGTGGTTCAGATTTAGCAGATAACGAGGAACTATACAATTTTTTTGAAGATGCAGAGCGAATTTATGCATCTTTTTTAATTGATTACAATATCGATTTACTAAATGAAGTTGGCGTTTTGAGTTGGGATGAATTTATTGCGTTATTCAATAACCTTTCTGAAAAAACACCAATCATGCAGGCAATCATGTATCGCGGGTGTGAGGTACCATCGGGTCCAGAAAACAAGGAGGAACGCCGAAGGATTCGCAAAATGAAAGAATTTTACGAGCTTAAAAGCCAGCGTGAAAAACGCGAGAAGCAGATGTTAGAAGAAATGGAAAAAGAGTTTTTATAAGTAATACATTCATCCAGAGAGGAGGGAGAGCATGGCGAAACGAGGGGCAGATGGCAAGATTATTATTGACACAGAAATAGACAAAAGCGGCATTAAACATGATGCTAGGGATATTGAGCGCGAACTTGCTGGCATGGGGAAAACGATTAGTAAGGATTCCAGTCGTTATACGAATGAAATGGCTAAGAATTATGAGTATTACGGGCGCTCTGTGCGTCGGGTATATCGTGGACAATCCGAAGAAGCACGACGGATGCACAACGAAATGAGACAGGCTTATATGGAGCAACGAGTGTCATTGTATAAGTATAAGGATCAACTTATTGCCTCTAAGTATGCTTTTTTTCAGCTAGGCAAATCGGCTAAAAACTTTTCAGGCAGTTCAAAGCAATTCATGTCACAGGTGGAAGCGCAGGGGCGCGTTCACAAGAAAGTAATGGATGACATGATCAAGAATAACGAAATGATGAAAAATCAGCTCATTAAGAGTGTAGGAACAATTATTGTTAGGACAACACAGGCGACGCGTATTAGTGAAAACTTTACTCGTATGAAAAATCCCATGTACCAAGTCAATAAGGGCGCACTTGCCATTGCTGATGGTTTAAATCAAATCGCAATGCGAGGACAACCCGCGGTTTTAGCTTTGAAAATGTTAGGACCTACGGCAAACATGAAGCAATTGCAAGATATGACGATGATGATTGGGCAAGGGATTATGCGTGTAACGATGGTTGCATTAGCTGCGACCGTCACAGCAGCGAAATTTTATTCTACGTTGCATAAAGGGGCGATGGAATCAAACAAAGCCTATGCGACGGCATTTGTAAGTATGAAAAAGAGCATACGGGAAGCCTTTGAACCGTTATTCCAAGTGTTTGCTGCGGTCATGGTGCCAACCTTTAATTTTATTAAGCGATTGGCAGACATGATTATTAAATTCAACGAGGCTCACCCGAAGATTGCAAAATTTGTTGCTGCTATCTTGATGTTGATCCCTGCGTTAACTTTGCTTTTATCTCCTTTGGCGATTGGTATTGGGTTAATTGCTGGATTCCAAGCAGCGTTAGGTGCGGCATGGATGATAATAGGGCCGTTTATAACTGGTATGGCGGCTATGTCGGGAACCGTATTATTGGTGGCAGCTGCGATAACGGGGGTTGTTGTAGCGTTTAGGCATTTTAACAAAGAAGGCAAACCATTAAATGACTTGCTAAAGAATATTGGCGGATCGTTTAAGGCAGTTGGTGGCATTATCAAGGCTTTCTTTTCTGGAAATACTTCAGATATTAGCAAGTTTAACAAGCAGCTGCACAATATGTTGCCGAAGAATATTGCAGATGGTATTTTCAATTCGCTAATCTTCATTTTACAAGGCATTGAGAAAGTGAAAATGGGGGTTGTTGGCTTTACAAAAGTAGTTACTGGCTCATTTAAATCCGTTGCTGATTTGGACAAATATTTTCAAGGTGTATTTGGTGCAGAAGGCACAGCGCGCATTATGAAATTTGGTACCGCGGTTAGGAATTCGCTTATATCGACGGTGCAAATGTTCGAAATGATAGGGCAGAAAGCGATGCAATCTGGTGTTATCGTTGGCGGCATGATTAAAGCATTCTTTACGAACAATACAAAAGAAATAGCAAATCTTAATAAGCAGCTGCACAATATTTTCCCGCCGTCTATTGCAGACGGTATTTTTAATTCCTTGATTACAGTACTGCAAGGCATAGATAAGTTAAGAATGGGGATTGTTGCGATTGCTAAGGTTGCTACAGGCTCGTTTAGTTCTATTGCTGATTTAGATAAATATCTACAGGGGGCGTTTGGTGGTAAAGGAACGGCTCTTATTTTGAAATTTGGTAACATCTTAAAAACAGTGTTTTCAACGATTAGTTCGTATATTGGGGATTTCATAAATAAACTACAAAGATTTGTCTCCGCAGTGGCAACAGCGTTTTCAGGTGGTGGATTTGATGCATTGATTAATGCAGTTGCTGATCTACTACCAACTATAATCGGGCTTTTGCTAGGCGGTATCCCGCAATTGATAATGGTTGGTAGTCAATTAATTCAATCATTAGCAAAAGGAATGGGGACAACAGTACCAGGATTGATAACAATGGTTTTTGATGTGATCACTAATTTGGTAACAAGTTTTGCAGCACAGGCACCTAAAATGGTAGCTATAGGTGTCGATATTATTACAAAGCTTGTAAATGGTATTGTAACAGCCTTGCCCATGGTTCTCGCGGTAGTTACTAAATTAATTGATGTGTGGCTGTCTACCGTTACAACATTATTGCCGATCATTATTCAGTCAGGTGTTCAAATTCTCATGGCATGGATTAATGGCATTGCAACAATGCTTCCTGCACTACTTGATGCGGCTATCCAAATAGTAATGGCTTTAGTCGATGGGCTAGTAAGTATGTTGCCAACACTGATTGAATCCGCTATTTCAATTATTATGATGTTGGTAAATACGTTAATCCAAAACCTTCCCAAAATATTAGATGCCGGCATACAAATATTAATGGCCTTAATCGACGGGATAATTCAGATTCTCCCAGTGTTGTTACAGGCTATTATAAAAATTATTATGGCTCTACTAAATACGATTGTTACAAATCTGCCCAAGATTATTGAGGCAGGAGTTAAAATTTTGATGGCTCTTATCCAAGGAATAATTAAAATTTTACCGCAATTAATTTCTGCGGCTCTCAAGCTGATAGTTACTTTAGTAGGGGCTTTGATTAAAAACATGCCAAAAATTAATGAAGCAGGGCGCCAAATATTATGGACAATCGTGAAAGGGATACTATCATTGCTTTGGGAATTAACTAAACTTGGAGCTAAGCTTGTATGGGAAATCATAAAAGGAGTATCCAATACAAAACAAAAGTTGAAGGATGCCGCGGTTGACACTATTAAAGGGGCCTTTAATTCAGCTGTGAGCTGGGTATCTTCATTTTTTGGAATTGGGAAAAGCATAGGTGATCAAATGGCAGCAGGAATGGATGCTGCTGGTAGAGCTGTTGGAAATGCGGCTGCTGGTCTAGCGAAAACTGCAATGTCAGCGGCAAAAATTAATATGGGAAGCTTTGGTGGCGCACCAGATGTTGATGGAAGTAATAAAGATGGTTTAAATTATGTGCCATTCGACGGATATATTTCTGAACTACACAAAGGTGAACGAGTGCTTACAGCAGAGGAAGCTAGGCTGTATAATGCGCAAGAAAAAAGCGGCATGTTTAGCAGTTTAAGGATGCCAGATATGACTAAGATTAGGCAACCAGATGTTTCCGGATTTGCTAATTTGGCTACACCATCGAATCCGGCGCCAGGCCCAAGTGAAACAAACAACGATCAATCTGTAAATGTTACATTCACTGGAAATATTATTGTTCGTAATGATGATGATATACGCCGTATTGGTAACGAATTAGGATCACAAATAAATAGAGATAGAAGGAGGCTAGATCGCTAATGGAAAGGGTGCTAAAGGTTCCAAATTATTTTGAGTTTGCTGGAAAGAAATCCACGGAATTTGGTATGCGAATCCTTGCAGATCGTAGCTTTCCAATTCCTGAACGCGATGTGCAGCGTATTGAAGCACCTGGAATAAGCGGGGATAATTTCGTAGATCAGGGGCGTTTTAAGAACATAACAATGGACTATCCAGTTAATATCTATGCATACAATGATCTAACTATTGCACAAATATGCGGTGAATTATCAAAATGGCTTAGAGGGCGACAAGGCTACAACAAGCTTTTTGATACAGTCGATGAACGCTATTACCGCTATGCACAATGTTTTGCAACGCCTGATGTTAAAGATGTAAATACTAGATTTGGCAGTAATTCGATAAGCTTTGATTGCAAGCCGTATAAGTATTCTATAACTGGATCACAAACTTTTGTTATTTTACAAAATGGCCGCTTACAAAATGTTGAAATATTCCCGTCTCTCCCGGTGATCACAATATACGGCAATGGCGATATTAATTTTTTCGTTAATAATTATAAGGTTGTTTTGAAAGGGATACAGGGCCAAATTACGATTGATTCGGAACGTCAGATTGCCTATAAACCTGGTACATTACTCAATAACAAGGTAAACACTTATCCGTTTCCGCAACTAGACGTCGGAGAAAATCGTTTTACATGGACTGGGAATGTTACAAAAGTGGAAGTTACTCCGAATTGGAGGACGATATAAATGGCTACTTCACGGGTTTTATTGCCACGCTTGTATGATGCTGCTACAACCGATTTTGCAAATAACGGTATTGGCGTCTTAGCAGATTCGTTCGATTGGCAAGTTAGACAGGAAGCAAACGGGGCATATGAATTAGAATTCAAGTATGTAAAAGATGGGCCCTATTTTAGCGAAATCAAGAATCAGAATATTATCAAAGCAAAAGCAAATTTACGGGATCCGGAACAGCTTTTTACAATTTACGCCGTTTCAAAACCTATCAATGGAATAGTTACCGTAAAAGCGGAGCATATCAGCTATAGGCTGCATTACAATCCGTTAAAAGGCAAGGTAACGGTTCAAAATGGAACAGCTGGTTATATGCTCAATCAGATTTTAAGCAATACTGTTTATCCGCATACCTTCACCGGTACAAGTTCTTCGACAACACAGGCAAATACAACAATAGAATTGTGCTCGTCAAGGGAAGCGCTGGGAGGAAAAGAGGGCTCGCTCTTAGATACATTTAAGGGTGAGTTTATTTTTGATAATTTTAATATTCGGCATTATCCGCGTGGAGGCGCCGGAGTTGATAATGGCGTGCTGATTGCGTACGGGAAAAATTTGACGGATGCAAAACAAGATGAAGAGATAGGCGATACTTTTACATCCATCTATCCTTATGCGCAAGTTCAAGATACTAGCGGAAATGATGTCACGATCCGATTACCAGAAATAACACTAGACTCACAATATGCCTCTAACTTTGCTCATAAACGGGCTATGATGGTTGATTTAACGGGGGATAACGTTAAGGATGTTGCTACTTTAAGAACAGCTGGCAATGCCTATATTGTGAATAACGATGTAGGGAAACCGTCTATAAATCTCGATATTTCTTTTATAGATCAATCGAGAGAACTGGACGATGAAGAACTTGCCCAGATACTTGCTTTGGAAACTGTTAACTTATGGGATACAGTCACAACAAAGTTTTTGCAGTTAGAAATAGATGTGAAGGCACGTGTCATTGCAACAGTATTCGATCCCCTTCTTGATAAGTATCTTTCCGTGGAATTAGGCGACTTTAAGCCGAATATATCACGTCAATTTAACGATATTCAGCAAGAAGTAGAGTCAATTAGTTCTGATCGGTCTTTTTTACAAGCTGGTATTGACGAGCTTACTAACACAATAAACAATCCGCCGGCCGGAAATGTTGTAATCTATCCATCGATGGCAGACCCGCAAGAAATATTGATTATGGATACAAGAGATATCAATACCGCGCGCAATGTGTGGAGATGGAACGCCGGAGGTTTGGGACACTCGAAAAACGGATATGCGGGGCCGTATGAAATTGGTATGACCTACGACGGAAAATTTGTTGCAGATATGATTAGGGCGGGAACGCTAAGAGCGATTAACATCATTGGTGTTACTATAACGGGGTCTGCTGCTTATCTGGATACACTGTATTCTAGTTTCTTGCCCCCGTTACCGCTACCGCAGTATCGAGAAGTGTTAAAAATGGGCGGGGGCAGCGGCTTTGTTTTGGAAGCAAAACGAGATGCGTACCCATACCCTGCGATGCGTGTAAGTTTAGATACAACCGGCAGCATGGGATTAGCCATTGAAAAAATAAACGAAAGTACAGGTGCGATTGACCCCGATAAGGTAATACGATTATCGCCCTTTGCAGGTGGGGAGTTCCCACTTGTGTATTCGGTTGACTGGTGTTCTATCGGCGCTGGTCCTGGTGGGAAAACGGCTAGTATTTTGTATACATCATGGGATACACCGCAATTAATTTATGCGGATCACGTTTGTAAGTCATTAATTCAAATGTCTAGTATTGAGATCAAACAAGACGTTGAAAAATTTATAGAATCAGGGATTGCCGAAAAATACAGCGGTAAAGACATGATAAAAACCGTTGAAGTTTTCAGCTATCGATTAAAACAAGATGTCGAAGCTGCATTTAATGATGAAAAAGATGGTTCCTATGTCAGTTTTGATAAGCGGCTAGGCTTTATTGCCGAGCTGTTACCACCGGAATTGCGAGCGGATGATTTAATGGGCATGGACCATCAAAAAGCCATTATGTGGCTTTGGCAGGGGGCTCGCGAAAACATACAGGAAGTAGATCAATTGCGAAAAGAGCTAGAGGACACAAAGGAAATGCTAGATACTACTTCAAAAATGCTAGCAGATCAGCAACAAGAAATAGATGAATTAAAACGACAAATGCAATTATTAATGAACAAGGCAGGTGAATAATGTGGCAACATTAAAGAATTATCCTTTCTCACTTGATTTAATATCTGATAGTATCACCCCGCTTGTGCTCGCTAGGGTTACGGAGAAAGAATCGGTTACGTTAACAGTAGAGGTATTTGCGGATGGCGATACCATTGAGGATTTCGATGACTACACGCCAGTTTTTGAGTGTGCGTTACCAGGCGGGAAGTTTGTACGTGATGATGGTTCAACATACGGAAATATGGCTGTCATAGATGGGAAAATCGTTTATGTAATTGCTAAAGAGGTTTTTTCAAGCCATGGTGTTCTGAATCTTTGCTACTTTGCTTTAGAAAAAGGTGGCACCCCGGGGTTTCAAATACTAGATGCGGCTGATTTAACTGCTGATGAAAGAGTTACAACGCAAAATTTCACAATCAACGTTGCTAGGGATGCAACACAAGGCAATATTGTTGTAGAGGACTTTGTTAGTGATATTGATAAATTAACAAGGTTTATTGAAGCGGAAACTGCGGAATCAATGGCAGCATTGAATGTAGCGTTAAACAAATTGGATGTAGCAACTGCGAGTGCCAACCAGCTAATAGCCTTGATAAACGCGAATCAGGTTGTGAAAATAACGGATACAGTAAATTGGCAGAAAGCTAAATTAACTGCTGATTCTGGCGCCGCTAAATCGCCGCCAGATGTTACAACGTTAGCAGAGATTATAGAACAAGGAAGTTTCTATATGAATTCAACGGCTGCTGGAAAACTAACAGATGCACCAGGCAGTGGGGCATTCAGGTTAGAAAACCATAAACTTATAGCTGGCACGGCGATAGAACAACATGCGAGGTATTTTAGCACAACCAATGCTAGTGCCAACAGACATTTTTATAGATATGTAGGGGCTACAGCAAGCCCGTGGCGAGAATACGAGAACACAGTTGGATCGCAAGCAAAAGCGGACTTAGCTGAAGCTCACGCGATAAATTCCGCAATGAACTATGTGAATACTAAATTTGCAGATACTGGTTGGTTACCCATTACACTAAAAGCAGGATTTACAGCGTTTGCGAACTCGGTTCCTCGATATCGCAGAATTGGAAATAAAGTGTTTTACGCAGGTATTGTAGTAAGAACTAGTGGTGGAACAGGGGTTTTTGCAACGGCAGATGAAGGTTTTAGGCAAAAAGACACTTACCCGCAATCACATCTTTGTGGGCAGCAGACGGCCGCAGCTGATGCACAGGCACAGATTTATACGCATTCAAACGGAAACCTTGAAATAGTTTCAGCCGTCTACACAAGCCCAATTTGGCTAAATGAAATAGACTACTTTATAGATTAGCACCTCGATAGGTGTATTTTTTTATGCAAAGAATGGGGGTTCTGAAAATGGAAGGGATTGAGAATATGGACATAATGAAGCCTGCTTTAACATTCATGTTTGGCGAAGGTTTGACAATGATACATTTTTTAGTGCTTGTTGTCGTGCTTGATTTAATAACTGGTTATATGAAGGCATTTAGCAAGAAATCAAAAATCAGTTTTAAGAGCGCAAAAAATTATCAAGGTTTAATGAAGAAACTCGGTATTTTCATTGCCGTAATGGTCGCATCAATGATTGATGTTTTAAGCATCAATTTAGCACATCAGAATTTGCATATCGCATTTATCTTTACTTGCGCCATGATCATCATGGAATCGCTTAGCATTGTAGAAAATTTGGAAGCGATAGGCCTAAAAGTACCGTTTTTAACACAGCTACTACATCGATTTAGCAAACAGATTGATGATGAGCAAGAAAATAAAATTGTAGAGGATGAAGAAAAATGACAAAGAAAAAAGTATTTTTAGATTTAGGGCATGGTGGGACTGATCCAGGTGCAGTTGCAAATGGGCTGATTGAAAAAGATATGGCACGCGCGACTGCTTACGCAACAAAATATGAGCTTGAAAAATATGACGTAGAAACTCGGTTATCTCGTACAGGTGACACTTATCCGTCACTTAGCGCACGCGCCAAAGCAGCAAACGATTGGGGTGCCGATTTATTTGTATCGGAACATTACAACGCAGGCGGTGGGGACCGAGCGGAAGTGATCCATAGCATTGCAAATGGAGTTAGTAAGAAACTTGCGCAAAATATTATCAATGCTATTAAAATTGAAATTGGTCAAAACATCGGTAATCCTGCCATCTATTCCAAAAAGGGAAGTGATGGCAAGGATTATTTTGCTGTTATTCGTGAAACGAAAATGCCAGCGGTTATTGTTGAACCTGCGTTTATTGATTCCAATGATCGTTTCATTGTGGACACGGTGGCAGAGCAACAAGCTATGGGGCGTGCAATTGCGCATGGTATTTTAGCGACGCTGGGAATTAATCACACAGCCAAACCAGAAAAGCCAACAATCCCTAATAAGCCAAACCCAACGCCGGTAGCACCTAAGCCATCAGCTAATCCATACGCTGGGAAGAAACTTGTTTCTAAAACAAACGATCTGCGTTTTTACGTTAAGCCTTCATGGGCAGATAAGGACGTTGTGGGAACTGTAAACAAAGGTCTTGGATTTCCTACCATACTTGATAAAGTAAATGTGAACGGCAGCCCACAGTATAAAGTTCAAAATTCGAAAGGTAAGACCTACTACATCACCGCAGCACCTAAGCATGTAGAGTTGAAAAGTAAATAGTATATAGAAGCTCTCGATTTAAGTTTATCGGGAGCTTTTTTTATTTGTCTATATTTGTTATAATGAGTTATTGGAAGATACTAACACGAGAGGAAGTGCCCTATGCCACATTATGAACAAACTCGCCATGCGATATCTGCGAGGAAACACAGCTTGGAAAACTTACTGGATGGGTTTACAAGCAAAAAAAATAAGATACACGATGAAAACCACGAGGCGCAGGAGAAGATGGTATATAGGCTTCGTCAAATACAAGTGGAAACACGGGACATGGTTTCCTATTGTGAGCAGATAGAGAGCAGTTTACGGAGGGAGATATAGAGATGCCAACATCCATTGATATCGACACCGCTCGTATATTGAAACAGTTAAAGAGAGGGGAACAGGCGGCGGCTGATTTTAAAGTCGAAGCTACCAACGTGCAACGCAGATTAGAAAAGATAAATACACAAGTTTCTCCCGATTTTGCGACGCGGTATATCGAAGTAAAAGAAGGATTAGTGAAAGGAATTCATGCAGATCAATTTACCAAACTACATCAAGCGTTTATAGATAGCCAAGCGGCGGTGCGTGCGTTCATCGAAACGGATGCCAAGTTGGGTGGTGAGCGCTAATGGATTTTAAAATAAACATGGGTGAGCTAGAAGATGCCTTATCATCGCTACATAAAATGAAAGCCAGTTTGGAGACACTAGACGGTGTGCTGGTGGAGGTGCAAGACGTGGCGGCCCAACAAAAAGGGAAGCTGGCCGAAGCCTTGACCATGGAATTTGGCGCTCACCGAGACGATATTTCCAGACAACAAGGGACGGTGACCAAACTCTTCACGTATTTGGAAAACTATGTGAATGATTTTAAAGACATTGATAGTCCCATTTATCGTAATCAGGACATGCTAATTGATGCCCATGGGTTAAAGAAGCTGGCAGACGAGACGCTAGATACACTGGATATGATGAAAAGCGAGGTATTTCGAGTGCCGCAACCGAGCATCGAGAGCATACCAGACGACCCCGACGAGCTATGGGTGATGCGGCAGAACCAAGCACGGATGGAAGAATTGGACGATTATCTGCGGCGCACGATAAACCGCATGCAAGAGGAAAGCGGCGAATCGATGCACGAGATCAGCCGAGATATGCGAAAGCTTTTAGAGATGGATCAACATCATGCGTCAATCATTGAAGCGGATTATAGGCATTATGATCGCAGTAAGGTGCGTGAGATTGGTGCTTCCACGAGGGACTCGGTTATTGGATTCGGCCTAGGTGCAATTGAAAGTTTGAAGCATCCAGAAAAGCATTTGGAAAGTATCGCTATGTTGATGAAAAATCTGCGGACTAATCCATCAGGAACGGCAGGTATGTTGTGGAATGGGATTGTAGCGAGTTATCTAGAGCCTTATAATAAAGGTGATGCATATGGTTTGGCAAGTAGTACGATATTTTTTGCCAGTGCGTTTGGGATTACAAAAGGAATGAATGATTTTACCAAAATAAAAGAAGTACGTGCAATTGGTCCGGATGGAACTGCTACTGCAAATGCAGGCAGGGCCGCAGGAATAGTCGATGGAGTAAAAATTATTGATGGCAAAATTGGTGGTAAAATCCCGGTTCAAGATTTTCAAGAGATTCGGAAAGCTTCTGTACACAATGTAGATGGAGATTCCATGACGTTGGGGAAATATACACCAACAGTAGAAGATGGGGTTGAGAATTGGGGGAAAGCCGGACCAGATTCGTATATAGGACGAGCAGGAGATGATTCGATGTATTTTGATTTAGGTAGCAAGTGGAGTGAAATTCAGAACAAATATAAACTAACAGACAATGAAATGTTTGAGTATTTTAATGTACCAGCTTTGAATGATGCGGTGAAGAGCGGGAAAGATATTAGGTTTTCTCATAAGCCGGATTTAAAAGAGTATAAGGATAGCTACTTAGCGAAAGAGTGGCAGTACTTACAAAATGAGCATGGATATTCTAAATTATTACCAAGAGGAGATGTATGGTATGCAATTAAATAAATCAGAATTATTAGCTTCGAAAATTAGTGATGAATTGAAAGAGCGGCTTGGTGATAGGATTAGTTCAGCTTTTTCATTTAGTAGGTTGCAAGAAGAGCCTTGGATAGAGTTTAGTGTGGAATTTGAAGCATATAACTTTTTCAATATCATCTTAAATTATGATAGAGGAGCATTTGGATGTGCTATTGTGAACGGTGATTTAGGAATTGCTTTACCAAACAGTCAAGAATGGTACGATCAAGCAGATATGAGTATTTTCTGTGAGGAACTTCAAAAACAGCTTGAATTACGAATTCCAGATAAATTTTTGGAATATAACGGTTGGAAATAATAATAGTATTAGGAAGGCATAGAAAATCATTTGAATATGTAGAATTCTATGGTTAGTTATACTTACTCCAATTGTAGAACAAAGACACTAGGTGCTAGCTGGTGTCTTTGTTTTATTACATAAATGAGGGCACATGAAGTAGGAGGTATTTTCAGTGAATGAGGAATTGAATACATTAGAGCAATTATTTTCAGAGCTTCTTAGCATCGTGAAACAGAGTGGAGGTAGTGAATACACCCCGCAGATTAGAACTATAGAGAGTATCTTAAGCTGTTTGAGAGATAATGAATTTAGCGATATTTCCAAAATAGAATATGTGGTTTCGGCTCATAGAGAACTTTATCCCCCAAGAGGTGGGTTATCAGAATTTTTCATTTGGGATAATGATTTTCAAACAAGAAAGCAATTAAATGAGCCGCTAGATACAGTTCGAGATAATATTTGGGGGATTTTGAAACAGTATAGCGTGTAGCTGTTAGCACTGATAAAATAGCGATATGAATATTGGTCCTGAATTAATTTTCTGGGCTTTTTTATTTTTGAGGATTTTTAAATTTTATTAAAATAATATAAATAAATTTATTGGTAAAAGGGTATTATAAAATCAATAAAAAAATATTAAATTTTATTTTTCTATTTTTAGAAAAAAACTAGCAGGCTAAAAGTACACTATTTGTGTATTGCTACGAGAGCGGAGAGGTGGTAGTATACTCAATTGAGTAATTAAATGAGTCAAGACTGCCTACGTTCCAAAATAGAATAAAATCCGAGCTCGTGTGCGCGAATGGAGGTGTATTTACATTTTATTGAAATGATTGTATAGTTAGGTTTATAGGAGAAGGAGGTTTTTAATAATGCTATATTCATTTAAAGAGATTGAAAGGCAATTACAAAAATATGAAGAGTCTATTGAGAAAGAAGAGCATGTAAGCGCCATTAAAACAGCTAGTAGCTCTTCTCTGAACAAAAAAAATGATAAATATAATAACGTATTTAAGCAAGGTTCATCAATCAATGGTTCATTAATGAATCTATAAAGGGAGAGGTTAAAAATTCCAAGCGCGCTAGATATAGAAAATGAGATTATTCGTTTAAACGGGGATCGTGCTAGTATTTTAAATAAGTATATAACGGAACTATCTGAGATGACAGGAAGAAATGTAGTGGTATATTACTCAGGTTTTCTTCAACAGCAGAATGCTGGATCTAATTTAGTAAGCATAAATGATGCGGATATGAGTGGATTTATGTCTGTATTCTATGGGCTTGATTATTCGAAAGGGTTGGATATCGTATTGCATACACCTGGAGGGGATATAGGTGCAACCGAGGCTATCGTAAATTATATTAAATCCTTATTTGGGAACGATTTTAGAATCATTGTGCCCCATACTGCATTTTCTGCGGGTACAATGATTGCTTGTGCTTCAAAAGAAATATTAATGGCAAAACATTCTAATTTAGGGCCGATTGACCCACAATTGGGAGCTTTAGCTTGCCAAGCGATAGTAAATGAAGTGGAGAAAGCTAAAGCTGATATAAATGCATCGGTAAATAATAGATTTTTATGGGAGCCTATATTGTCTAAGTACTCTCCTACGCTGATAGATACCTGCGAAAAGGCAATAGAATTATCAGATGAGATGGTTACTAAGTGGTTAGGTGAAAATATGTTCTGCGAAGATAGCGATTCTTTAAATAGAGCAAAAGAAGTAGTTAAGTTTTTAGGTAGTAGAAATGAGCAGAAAATGCATTCAAGGCATATAAATAAGGATAAAGCAAGAGAATATGGTTTGAAAATAGTTGATATTGAAGATAATCAAAATCTTCAAGATGCTATTTTAAGTTTACATCACATAGTCAGAATAATTCTTGAACAAACTGAAATCGTGAAGATTATACAGAATCAAAACGGTGGCGACTATATTTTAGTAAACAATGAATCGACGAACTAAACTTCTATTCTTGGATTTAGGCATATCTTGCATACTTAATCAATGATTGATTTTAGCGCTTCACAAAAACACCAGAGTGTTAACTGGTGTTTTTAATTTACATATATAATAGGAAGAAATAAATAAAATATGATGGAGATTAAAATAAGTGTTTACAATCAATTATAATCATGCTATTATAGTTCCAGTGACCAAGGTCACTATTTGGTCACCGATTTTAACAATATTGATTTTCTTTTTTTGTTATCAAACGCAAGATACATTGATACAATGCGATTTGTACATAATGAATAATAACGAAAAATAAGGGATCATAAGGTGTTACCTTCCATGGTAAGGAAGAGGTCACCAGTTCGAATCTGGTTGGAAGCTTAGTATATGTATAAATAATGTCTGGTGATTATTGCGAGAAGGTCACACCCGTTCCCATCCCGAACACGGAAGTTAAGTTTCTCAGCGTCGATGGTAGTAGGGGGCTTCCCCCTGTGAGAGTAGATCGTTGCCAGGCAATTGATGTATGATAGTCTATGAAATCGTAATTGATTTGTAGACTATTTTTTTATGTTTTGATTGGAGGTGGATGTTTTGGATTTGAATAGAATTAGGAACACGCGGATTGCTAATTCGGGATTAGGGAATTCCTTTGAGTTGGTGGAGAATTGCGTGGCTAGTTTGATAGGGATTCAGGCGCAGTATCAGCAGTTTGGTGAGATTAGTCTGTTTCATCGTGTGAATGGTTTGTCGAGGGATATGTTGGATGAGAAGTATAGTAGGAATGAGATTATTAAACTATGGGGACAACGGACGACTGTGCATTTGTATGTCCCGGAAGATTGGAGTAATTTGCATGCCATTTATTCACCTCGCAGGACATGGGTTAGGAAGCATTGTGAGGAACTAGGTGTTGATTTGGATGAGTTATTGGACCGAATCGATGTGCTTGGAAGGTCACAACGCTTTGTATCAAAAGAGGAGCTGGCTGTTTTGATGGGAAATCAGGCCAAAAAATTGATGACTTGGGGAGGGGTCTTGATTGAATCTTCTTTGCTGGGTCAGATTTATGCTGTGCCGGAAAGGCCTAGTACGAAATTTTATGCACATCGAAAATGGGTGGATGGGATTTCGACTGAGAAATGGTTAGCTGACTTGGATGGATACGAACTGGATCGTCTTTTACATCGGTATTTGACTTGCTATGGTCCTGCTACTTTGGCTGATTTTAAGCATTGGAGTGGTCTTCCTAATTATGCTTTGATGAATGCTTTTCATAGGATTGAGGATGGGCTGGAACGGTTTGACGTGGATGGTAAGGTTTATTATTATCCAGAGGGACATATGGATTTTGCCAAGTGTGATCTAATGCCACAAGTGAAGTTACTCGGAAAATTCGATCCGTTGTTTGTGAGTTTTGCAGATAAGGGATGGCTGGTGGATATTAAGTATGAGAAAGAGATTTGGCGGGCAGCGGGTCACATCGAGGCAGTAATGCTGATTGACGGAGTGGTTCGTGGGACATGGCGTTATGCTATAAAAGGCGAGACTATACGGTTTACTTGTTATGCTTTTGAGCGGATTTCAGCGAAGGATAAGAGTAGAATTGTTACTGAAGCAGAGCGTTTAGCACGGTTTTTAGGGAAGCAGTTGCAGGAAGTAGTGTATGAATGAAAAACACAACCGATATGACGCCTCGATTGTGTTTGCTGATTATAAAAATGGATTTTCAGACCAATATTGGATTGGTAGTTCCATACGTACGGTCTTGTTTGGATCGACAACTTGGCAGATTCGTAGGTCACCTGCTAATGATAATAGCATGATGGCTTCTGATGGTGTTACTCTAGTTGCGTCTGTCAAAAGTTGAACCATGCTTTTTGTTGCGATTTTGCTTGCTTCATCAAGTGTTGGTGCTGATGCAATCGTGATAATCTTGTCCTCACTGATTAAACTTGGTGTTGGCCAGTTTTTTCCTTTAACTACTTGGAGTCGCATTGTGATTTGGCTAGCGATTTCTGCGCCTGAAACGGATACTTCACCATCTGCCATTGCGGCATGTACGTCACCAATAGCTAACAGGGCGCCAGAGACGTTTACGGGAAGGAATAGTGTTACGCCTTCTTTAATCTCTTTGCAATCCATGTTGCCACCGTGTGCTTCTGGTGTGCCACATGAGATGGGTTTTCCAGCCGGTGCTGTACCGATAACGCCAATCATTTTGTTTAGAGGAATAGCAATTTCTTTTGAAAATATAAGCTTGTCATTTACAATTGGGAAGCGACGAATAGTATTCTCTATTAGGTCATCGCCAAGTACGCCTAATTCTGGCCCTGTTAGCATAGTTGCATCGCCAATTAATTGAATTTTCTCTATAGTTACAGCCAGTATGTCTCCAGGTTCTGCGTCTTTAATGAAGATAGGTCCAGTTGCTGGGTTCACTCGATTCCAATCAAGTCGGTGGAATGGCTGATATTCGGATTTTATTTGGTTTTCAAAGCAGTCGTATGTTTCGATAGTTACAACTGCACCGTTATCAACTGTCATGCTTGGTGTTGCATTCTTATCCATTGCATAAATAACGTGCTGTTTCGTCATGGGGTGCATCAAAAATTCTCCTTTCTTCTGTATTTGTAGTACTTCAAGTAACAATGAATAAATGCTATTTTATTTGGTTACTTTGATAAAGTATAGCATCTCTCTAAATCGAAGTACATGGACATATTGTGAACAGTTTGAGTCGTATTGTTTGCTTTTTCGGGATATTTTTGCTTTGAGGCTTAGAACTGTATTTGGAAGAGCAGATATACTGCAATTTTGATGCATCTTTCAATAGGATTGAGTGAGAAAAGTTGTAGTTGTCATTGCTTGGGAGAACCTTCCTTTGCGTGAGGTGTTTTTTTGTACTATAATAGGCATGGTATAGGATCGTTTGAGAGTGAGGTGTACGTGATGTCGGATGGTTTTGTCAAATTAGATCACGTTAGTTATAAATATGAGGACGAAAATGATTTTGCGGTTAAGGATGTTTCTTTTACGGTGAAAAGGGGCGAGTGGTTGGCACTGGTTGGTCATAATGGCTCAGGTAAGTCAACAATTGCGAAACTTTTGAATGGGTTGTTGTTTCCGACAGAAGGAATGGTTAAAATTGGTCATTTTAAGCTAGGTGAGAAGACGATTTGGGAGATTCGCAAACAGGTCGGAATGGTATTTCAAAATCCGGATAATCAGTTTGTTGGTGCGACGGTACAGGATGATGTGGCGTTTGGTCTCGAGAATCACGGAGTTCCGCATGAATTGATGGTAAAACGTGTGGAAAATGCGCTAGAAGAGGTTGGAATGCAACGGTATGCGTTACATGAGCCATCGCGTCTTTCGGGCGGTCAGAAGCAACGTGTGGCGATTGCTGGAGTTCTTGCTTTACAGCCGAATGTAATTATTTTGGATGAAGCGACGTCGATGCTTGATCCGCGCGGGCGTGCCGAGGTAATGGAAACAATTCGGGTGATGCGGGAACGGGAGGCGATTACGGTAATCTCGATTACGCATGATTTGGACGAGGTCGTGATGGCGGATCGGGTTATTGTGATGAACAAAGGTGTGCGTCATTTGGAAGGAACGCCAAGGGAGGTTTTTGCGCAGGCGGATGAAATGCGACGAATCGGGCTTGGTGTGCCTTTTATAACATCATTACAGGAAAAATTGGAGCAGTCAGGTGTTGCGCTATCGGATCGGAGTTTGATGGAAGGGGCGTTGATGGAGCAGTTATGGACATTACATTCGAACAAGTAGGTTTTTGTTATCAGAAAAATTCTCCTTTTGAGACGCGTGCGCTTCAAGACGTTAATGTGACAATTGAATCGGGGAGTTATACAGCGATTATTGGGCATACGGGTTCTGGGAAATCGACTTTGTTGCAACATTTGAATGCGTTACTATTGCCAACAGAGGGTACGGTGACGCTTGGTGATCGTGTTATTAAGGCAGGCGAGAAGCAAAAAGGATTACGTGATTTGCGAGAGCTTGTTGGGATTGTTTTTCAGTTTCCAGAGGCGCAGTTATTTGAAGAGACGGTGGAAAAAGATATTTGTTTTGGTCCGCTTAATTTTGGTGTGTCGGAAGAGGATGCAAAGGCGAGAGCGCGAAAAGTGATTGTCGAGGTTGGACTGACGGAGGAAATTTTGACTCGTTCGCCGTTTGAACTTTCTGGTGGTCAGATGCGGCGTGTAGCGATTGCTGGCGTTTTGGCAATGGATCCACGGGTTTTGGTACTTGATGAACCAACAGCAGGCCTTGATCCGAATGGACGCAAGGAGATTATGGAAATGTTTGCAGCGCTGCATCAAACAAAGGGGCTGACGACGATTCTTGTGACGCATAGCATGGAAGATACAGCAGCTTATGCAGAAAAAGTAATCTTGATGAAAGCTGGTACAGTGCAACAGGTCGCGACACCTCGGGAAATTTTTAGTAAGCCGGATGTTTTGACGGATTTAGGGCTATCGGTTCCTGATGTGGTACATTTTCAACGGCGTTTTGAGGAACGGTTTGCGGTGAAGCTTGGTAAGACATGTTTGACGATTGATGAATTAGTGAAAGAAATGCTACCACATCTTGGGAAGGACGTGGCCAGCCAATGATGGAGAAGATGATTCTCGGTCGTTTTATTCCCGGCGAATCATGGTTACATCGTCTCGATCCTCGTGCAAAAATTACAGCTGTGATGTATTTTATTATCATTGTGTTTCTCGCAAATAACTGGCTTACATATGCGTTACTATTTGTATTTGTACTGAGTTTGCTATTTGCGTCGCGTGTGCCATTTATGTTCTTTATTAAAGGGCTACAACCGGTGTTTTGGCTGATTATTTTGACGTTGCTGTTGCAAGTGTTTTTTACACAAGGTGGGACGACGTATTTTGAGTGGGGTCCGATTCATGTGACGAGCCTTGGGTTGATGAATGGAGCGATGATTTTTGCGCGGTTTGTATTGATTATTTTCATGACGACACTTTTGACGCTCACAACGAGTCCTATCGAGTTGACGGATGGGATTGAGAGTATGTTAGCATTATTGCGATTTGTACGCTTTCCTGTCCATGAATTAGCGCTAATGCTTAGTATTGCGCTTCGATTCATTCCGACGCTGATGGATGAAACGGAGAAAATTATGAAGGCACAAAAGGCTCGTGGGGTTGAGTTTTCGAGTGGCCCGCTAAAGGATCGGATGAAGGCGGTTGTGCCACTGCTCGTGCCACTTTTTATCAGTGCTTTTAAACGAGCGGAGGATTTGGCGATAGCGATGGAAGCTCGTGGTTATCGTGGCGGGAAAGGCAGAACGAAGTTTAGACTGCTTGCGTGGCGATTTTCAGATACATTTTTGCTAGTGATGATGTTGGTTGTAACGGCATTGTTAGTTTGGCTGCGATCATAAGAAGAGGTGTGACAAATGAAGCGATTTAAAGCAATAATTCAATATGATGGAACCAATTTTGTTGGGTACCAGATTCAGCCGAACGGTCGAACAGTGCAAGAGGAGATAGAAAAAGCGCTATTGCGGATGCATAAAGGTGAAGTGGTGAAGATAATCGGTTCTGGGAGAACGGATACGGGTGTTCATGCAAAAGGCCAAGTGATTCATTTTGATTCACCACTTGCAATTCCACCTATCAAATATAGAAAAGCTTTGCAGACTTTCACGCCGTATGATATTAGTATTGTTTCTGTGGAGGAAGTGGCGCCAGATTTTCACGCGCGTTTTGGGACGACGGGAAAAGAATATCGTTATTTTGTGAATCGTTCAGAGTTTTTTGACCCCTTTGCACGGCATTTTACACTCCATTTTCCATATGAATTAGATATTCCATTGATGCGTGAAGCGGCGGATGTTTTGACTGGTGAGCATGATTTTACGAGTTTTTGTGCGGCTGGTTCGAGTCGTGAGGACAAGGTTCGGACGATTTATTCGATTGATGTCATTGAAGAGGAAGACACGTTAATTTTTGCTTTTCAAGGAAATGGCTTTTTGTATAATATGGTTCGGATTTTAGTTGGCACGTTACTCGATGTTGGACAAGGCAGATTGACAGTAGCGCAGGTGAAGGCGAATTTGGAAGCGCGAGACCGTACTCAAGGCGCAAAAACGGCTCCACCACAAGGATTATACTTATGGGAAGTTTATTACGAGTAATGTTTTGAAAAAAAATACGTAATCGCATTGACTTTTGATGATAAAAACTGTATTATTGACTATGGTATTGTTTGCCCCACAATAAGCCCCGGAAGGTTGTTGTGTTGAACAAAACAATGGAACTTTTAATAAATCAAATCGAAAAGCAGATCGTGGGCTATGGAACAGTTTACAGATCGCATTTTTCTTAAAATCTAGGAGGGAAAATTATGCGTACGACTTATATGGCAAAAACAGGCGAAGTAGAACGTAAATGGTATGTTATTGACGCTACAGATATTCCGCTTGGCCGTTTATCTAGTGAAGTAGCTTCAATCTTACGTGGTAAAATCAAGCCACAATTTACTCCTCATGTTGATACAGGGGACTTCGTAATTATTATTAATGCAGGTAAAATTGCTCTAACAGGTAAAAAAGCAACAGACAAAATTTACTACCGTCACTCTCAATATCCAGGCGGTTTGAAATCACGTACAGCAGGTGACCTACGTACGAATAATCCAGAGAGATTACTTGAACTTTCTATCAAAGGAATGCTTCCAAAGAATTCTCTAGGACGTCAAATTTTCAAGAAATTACACGTTTATGGTGGTGCTGAGCACGAACATGCAGCACAAAAACCAGAAGTGTATCAATTACGCGGATAATTAGAAGAGGAGGGAAATATAGTGGCTCAAGTACAATATTATGGAACAGGTCGTCGTAAAAGCTCAGTAGCTCGTGTACGTTTAGTACCAGGCGATGGCAAAGTAGTTATCAACGGTAGAGATTGGGAAGATTACATTCCATTCGCGGCTCTTCGCGAAGTTATTAAACAACCATTAGTTGCAACTGAAACTCTAGGGAACTATGATGTTTTAGTAAACGTAAACGGTGGTGGTTATACTGGTCAAGCTGGAGCAATTCGTCACGGTATTTCACGTGCATTGCTACAAGTTGCACCAGATTACCGTTCTCCATTAAAACGTGCAGGTCTATTAACTCGTGACCCACGTATGAAAGAACGTAAGAAACCAGGACTTAAAGGCGCGCGTCGTGCACCTCAGTTCTCAAAACGTTAAGAAAAATTTTTCAAGACTCTCATCTTTTGGATGGGGGTCTTTTCTAGCCTATTTTAAATTTGGGTGGGGGATAATAATGGGGATGTTTGATTTCTTTACGAAGAAAACATTAGATTTGGGTGAAGTTGACTATAGTAAGCTGATAGAGATTTCAAGGATTTTAAGTAATGACAATAGAGCATTAGTTGATGATGCTACTTTGATGGCGGATGATTATGAAAAATTTCAGCAAGCGCATAAAAAATGGTGTTCGGAAATGTGGGAAGACTCATTAGATAGACATAATGCGCGATTGTTAATTGCTGCGTACTGGTTTGTTGGTTATGAAACAGCGCATCGGTTTGGGGCTTACATTGATTGGAAAGAAGAGACCGAAGATATCTTGTGGCAACTTAAAAGCGCGATTGATAGCTTAGGTTATTCACTTCATCTCAATAAAATTGTTTTTACAGGGGAAGAATTTACTGATGAGGCGTTGGATAAGATAAATGCGTATTTTTTGGTGGAAGGCTATACGTTAGTAACGCTTGATACGGATAGTGATTGTTATCATCTTTTTATTGTTCCTAATGAGAAACTGGATAGGTTGATTTATTTGGGACAGTCGATTGGTTATACGTTTTTCTATAATTATAAGAATTAAGTTTTGCAGGAAATGAAAAATGGTGATTGATGCTATTGATTTTTTCTAGTATTATTAGTAGAATAACCATGTTTTTATGAAAGTAACAGAGTTTAGTGAAATGGAGATTGAATCATGTCAACTAATTTTTGGGCAGAGTTGCCGAAGCCTTTTTTTGTTTTAGCACCGATGGAAGATGTGACGGATGTTGTTTTTCGCCATGTTGTGAAAACAGCGGCTGCCCCTGATGTATTTTTTACTGAGTTTACGAATTCGGATAGTTATTGTCATCCTGATGGTATCGAGAGCGTGAGAGGACGTTTAGTTTTTACGGAGGATGAACAACCGATTGTGGCTCATATTTGGGGTGATAAGCCTGAATTTTTCCGAGAGATGAGCATTGGCATGGCTGAAATGGGTTTTAAAGGTATTGATATTAATATGGGGTGCCCTGTTCCGAATGTGGCTAGACGTGGCAAAGGTAGTGGGTTGATTCTACGGCCAGAAGTGGCGGCTGAATTGATTGAAGCAGCCAAGGCAGGGGGCATACCGGTGAGTGTGAAAACACGGATTGGTTATGAAGCGTTGGAAGAATTGGAGAGCTGGATTACTCATTTACTGAAGCAAGATATTGCAAATTTATCTGTTCATCTGCGCACGCGTAAAGAGATGAGTAAGGTCGATGCGCATTGGGAAGTAATTCCTCAGATTATGGCGATTCGAGATCGTGTTGCCCCTAAAACGTTGATTACAATTAATGGGGATATTCCAGATCGTGAAAAAGGATTGGAACTTGCTGAAAAATATAGTGTAGACGGCATTATGATTGGGCGAGGTATTTTTAAAAATCCGTTTGCATTTGAAAAAGAGAAGGAAGAACACACAGCGCAGGAACTGCTCGGATTATTGGAATTGCAATTAGATTTGCAAGATGAATTTGCTGAGCAGGTTCCACGCTCCATTGCTGGGTTACATCGATTCTTTAAGGTTTATGTTAAAGGTTTTCCGGGTGCCAATGATCTTAGAATTAGGTTAATGGACACAAAATCTACCGAAGAAGCGAGACGAGTATTGGCCAATTTTCAAAAGCAGCATGCGCTTGATGAAACTTAACGAAAATTAGATAAGAAGAAAAAGGGTTTGTCAAGAAAAGTGTGTAATTAAGAAATAGAAATGTAATGTGACACACGGTCCTTGAGAGAATCCAAAACAAGGAGCTGGTTCATGACGAGCGACCAGTTTTGAACATGTCCCTCTGCCCATTTCGTATGGAATTCTTTTACGCGTAAATAAAGGACTTTTAGTAAGGCGTTTTCCTGCGGGAAGGCGCCTTTCTTCGTGACTTTTCGAA